>JAZRUP010000023.1:0-6554 GCA_045652645.1 Eubacteriales bacterium
ATTCCCGATGTATTTTCTGTTTGCAATCAAAGTTAAGAACGGTCTTCGGCTTTTTATAGGACCAAGTCAGTAAGCTTGTAATCTTGTGAAAATGTTATTAGGGAAACAATCCGAACTAATCACCTCTAAAGGAACTTGTATTCCACAGACTTGGGAAAGGTTCGGATTTGTTGGAAAAAGTGCTAACGGTTGTTTGCCCTGCCTCAGTATCATTATCGATGCTTGCAGGGGAATCGTTGGCACTTTTTGCATAAAAAATAATCTACTCCAATCCCTCGATACGCACTGCTATCTTTGGGAGGAGTAGATTAGAAATACAAGACCTTTCTTCCAGTAGATAATGAAATCACTAACAGGAGTATAATAAGGTACTTGTACAATTGTATTATAGCATGAGTTTTTGTAGGTGTCAATTATACTAGCACACAAAACAAGGGTGTTACACACCCCTGCGTAGCAAATTGCGTAGCACCTATCCAAAAACTGTGTAGCACACAACAAAAAAGAGCATTTCGGAAAAAATCCAAAATGCTCTAAAAACCTTTCAAAATAAAGAAAAACGAGCAATCATTTGATTGCTCGTTTTCATCTGAGTGACAGGACTTGAACCTGCGGCCTCTACCACCCCAAGGTAGCGCGCTCCCAACTGCGCCACACCCAGATCTTTGTCCGAAATTTGTTGTCTTTTTTTCGTACCTTGAGATTATACCACATCTTTTTTATAAAGTCAAGCCTTTTTTGAATTTTTTTGCTTTAAAAAGTAAAAAACAGACAAAAAAGGGTAGGCTCTATGAATATACCGAAGCGTTTATTCGTAGAAAACTAAAATTTTTATCTTGACCAAAGAGAAGCACGCTCCGCCCAACATCCTTGAGCGCTATAATCGTGAAGAATTATATGGCTGACGTACGTCCCGTCCTTATATTTAAGCCGAAATAAGTATTACGGGCTTTTTTTCGTATTCTTCTTTTAACGCGACAAATTTTTCGCTGATCAATATTACTGTCATATATGAATTTTCGCAGTATTCAATGGCATCAGACATAAAGATCATATTGCCGTCTTTTTCGCCGTTTGAAATAATGTAACATTTTTCTTTTGGATCAATCTTTTTTAATTCCGGAATGTCACAGCTCTTAAAACAGTTTTTCAGTATTATTTCGGATGAGTGAGAAAAGCGGGAGATCGCCTTTTCTCGGAGCTTTTTTGACTGAAACTCAAAGAGTATGCGATCTTGGTATTCCTTTTTTATGTATTTTTTTACAAAGGCTGTTTCTATATCAAAATTCATAATAATTACCTTTTTGATTTTATGCGTTACTTTTATATTAGCATTTTTCGAATATGTTGTCAATAAAAAATTATGAAAAGGGACTGAGCCATACGACTCAGTCCCAAAAGGTTTATTCGTCGAGAGCCTCGAATTTGTCTCTTGCGCGGAAGAGAAGGGAGATGCACCAAACGCCCGCGAGCGCTATAACCGTGTAGATTATGCGGCTGACGAGTGCGTCCTGTCCTCCGCAGATCCAGGCGACTATGTCAAACCGGAAAAGGCCGATGCTTCCCCAGTTGAGCGCGCCGAGAATCGTCAGGATAAGCGCGATTCTATCCATTATCATAACTGTTTTTTCCTTAATCTATTATTTTTAATGCCCGATGATATTCGGGAAGAACGAAAACTCGTTCTTCTCTCTCATAGTTTTAGCGTTCCGCACGAAAATATAACGGTAAAATTTTAGCATAAAAAATTTTTCGGTGTAAATACTAAAGACAAAAGAGGTGGATTATGAAAAAGCTTTCAAAAAATTATAAAGATAACGTCGCGGAGCTTGACCGCGTTCTTCGCGTTGATGAAAATTTTGACATTCTCAAAAAAACGCTGACGATAGGTAAGGACGAGCTCACCCTCTATTATATAGACGGCTTTATCAAGGACGCCATCACGACGAAGCTTATGCTGTCGTTGGTGTCGAAAAAGGAGATCGGCGGCTCGGCGGAAGAATTTCTCAAATCAGGCGTGCCGTACGTTGAGACCGATCTCACCGACGATATGGAGCTTATGATACAGATGGTGCTGTCGGGCGCGGCGCTTATGATAGGAAGCACGTTCGGCGAGTACGCAATAATCATAGATGCCCGCGAATATCCGTCGAGAGGGACAGAGGAGCCGCAGAACGACCGCGTTATGCGCGGCCCGCGCGACGGTTTCGTTGAAACGCTGATCTTCAATACCGCGCTTATCCGCCGCCGTGTCCGTGATACCGCCTTGACTATGCACTATATTTCTGTTGGAAAATGCTCGAAAACGGATATCGTCGTCTGCTATCTTGAGGACCGTGCCGACCCGAAGCTCGTTGAAACGGTGAAAATCAAGCTCGGAAATATCAAAACGGATTCGCTGACTATGGGTCAGGAATCGCTTAAAGAATGTCTTGTCAAGTCGAGATGGTACAATCCTTTTCCGAAGGTCAGATTCACCGAGCGACCCGACGCCGCGGCGGCGCAGCTTTTTGAGGGTGGAGTGCTCGTGCTTTGCGACAACTCTCCTCAGGTAATGTCACTCCCGACGACGGTATTCAGCTTTATGCAGGAAACCAACGATTTTTATTTTCCCCCGCTGACCGGCACTTATATACGTACTATTCGGCATATAGTTTTCTGGCTGACGCTTTTTTTGACACCGGTTTGGTTTTTGCTCATCAAAAACCCGTCATTTATTCCGGGTTGGCTATCGTTTATAATTCCCGACGAGGTGGGAAAGATCCCCATATTTGCCCAGCTTTTGCTTGTTGAGTTTATCATTGACGGTCTCAGAATGGCGTCGATGAACACGCCCGATATGCTGACTAACTCACTGTCCGTCGTTGGAGCGTTGATACTCGGCGATTTTGCGGTCGATATAGGTTGGCTCATTCCCGAGGTCATACTTTATATGGCGTTCGTGGCTATTTCGAACTTTACGCAGGCATCGTACGAGCTTGGTTACGCGTTTAAATTTTTCCGCATCGCGCTCGTTATACTGATACAGCTCTTTAATATTTGGGGCTTTATCGGCGGATGCGTCGGAATACTTTTACTGCTTGCGACTAACAGAACGGTCGTTAAGGGCAGGGGATACCTCTATCCGCTGATACCCTTCAATGGAAAAGCGCTTTTATCTCTGTTTTTCAGGGCTAAAAAGAAGAGTAATGAATAAAAAACGCGCCGAGTATCAAACTCGGCGCAATATTTATTTGTTTATCAGTTTATCTCAACGATCCAGCCTTCGGGCGCGGGAATACGTCCCATCTGGATGCCTGTGAGCGTGTCGTAAAGCTTCTTTGTGACCTTGCCCATCTCTGTCATACCTGCAGGGAGAGCTATCTCGCGTCCGTGGTCAACGATCTTACCGACAGGGGAGATAACAGCTGCGGTTCCGCAAAGTCCGCACTCGGCGAAGTCATCGACCTCGGAGAGAAGGATCTCTCTCTCTGTTGCCTCAAGTCCGAGATAGTCACGCGCGACTATCATAAGTGAACGGCGAGTAATGGAAGGGAGAATGCTGTTCGACTTTGGAGTTACTACATTTCCGTCCTTCGTGACGAAAATGATATTAGCGCCGCCTGTTTCCTCAAGCTTTGTGCGTGTTGCGGGGTCAAGGTAGATATTCTCGTCGTAGCCCTGCTCGTGAGCGTCAACGATAGCGTAAAGGCTCATAGCGTAGTTAAGACCCGCCTTGATGTGACCCGTTCCGTTGGGAGCCGCGCGGTCAAAATCGGAAATCCTGAGCGTGAGGGGCTTAACGCCGCCCTTGAAATAGGGGCCGACGGGAGTTACGAGGATCCTGAACTGATACTCGGTCGCGGGCTTAACTCCGATGACCGCGTTCGTTCCGAACATAAAGGGTCTTATGTAGAGAGTAGCGCCCGAGCCGTAGGGGGGGACGTAAGCCGCATTAGCAGCGACGACCTTTTTGACGGCTTCGATGAAACGCTCCTTGGGGAATACGGGCATACGGAGTCGTATTGCGGACGCTTCCATTCTTTCCGCGTTAAGGTCGGGGCGGAAGGTGACGATCTTGCCGTCCTCGGTCGTGTAAGCCTTAAGACCCTCAAAGCAGGTCTGCGCGTACTGAAAAACGCAGGCGCACTCGTTGAGAGTTATGCTGTGGTCGGGGGTAAGCTCGCCGTCATCCCACTTGCCGTCCTTATAATTGCAAACGTAGCTGTAATCCGTCTGCATATAACCGAAGCCGAGAGAGCCCCAGTCGATGTCTTTTTTATTTGTATTCATAGTTTTTCCTCCGAGTAAATAATTTAATACATTAAAGTATATCACTGTTTTTTTCTCTTGTCAAGTTTTTTAAGAAAAAAAACGGTTTTGGAGCGGTTCGAAGTAAAAAAAACAAAAAAGTTTTTCAAAAAAAAGATTTTTTCGCAAATTTCTATTGATAAATAAGGAAAAATGTGGTATATTATAGGATGGAAATAATTTGAAAGGAAATAAAACCAATGAACTACAATAAGAAGACCATTGAGGATATCGAAGTATCCGGCAAAAGAGTTCTTGTCCGTTGCGATTTCAACGTTCCCCAGAAGGACGGCGTAATTACAAGTGACAAGAGAATCGTTGGCGCGATCCCCACCATCAAGTACCTTATGGACAAGGGCGCAAAGGTAATTCTTTGCTCTCATATGGGTAAGCCGAAGGGCGAAATCAACCCCAAGTACTCCCTTACTCTCGTTGCGAAGAGACTCTCCGAGCTTCTCGGCGTTGAAGTACCGCTTTGCGCTGATACCATCGGTCCCGATGCTAAGGCTAAGGCAGCGGCTCTCAAGGACGGAGAGGTTATCCTTCTTGAGAACACACGTTTCGACAAGAGAGAAGAGAAGAACGATCCCGAGTTCACAAAGGAGCTTGCATCTCTCGCTGAGATATATGTTTCCGATGCTTTCGGCGCTGTTCACAGAGCACACGCATCCACCGCGGGTGTTGCTGACTATCTCCCCGCTGTTTGCGGATACCTCATTCAGAAAGAGATCTCCGTTATGGGTAAGGCTCTCGCTGACCCCGCAAGACCCTTCGTTGCTATTCTCGGCGGCGCAAAGGTCTCCGACAAGATCGGCGTTATAAACAACCTCATTGAGAAGGTTGACACTCTCATTATCGGCGGCGGTATGGCTTACACCTTCTTCGCGGCTCAGGGCTACTCCATCGGTACTTCCATCTGCGAGCAGGATAAGATAGAGCTTGCTAAGGAAATGATGGCAAAGGCTGAGGCTAAAGGCGTTAAGTTCCTTCTCCCCGTTGATAACAGGATCGGCAAGGAATACGACGAGAACACCGAGTATGCAGAGGTTGACTCCGACAGCATTCCCGACGGATGGATGGGACTTGATATCGGACCCAAGACTCGTGCTATCTTCGCAGAGGCTATCAAGGGTGCGGGAACCGTTGTATGGAACGGACCTATGGGCGTTTCCGAGTGGAAGAACTTCGCGGCAGGTACTGAGGCTGTTGCGGCAGCTGTTGCTGAGTCCGGCGCTATCTCCATCATTGGTGGCGGTGACTCCGCAGAGGCTGTTGAGCGTCTCGGCTTTGGCCCCAAGATGACACACATTTCCACGGGCGGCGGCGCATCGCTTGAGTTACTTGAGGGTAAGGAGCTTCCCGGAATAGCTTGCCTTCTTGACAAATAATTATTGATCTTGATTTTGGGGGCGTATTCCGATACGGAAAAAGCCCCCTTTAATAATGAGAATACAGAGAGGATTACAACAATGAATACAGCAAAAAGAAGAACAGTTATCGCCGGTAACTGGAAAATGAATTTCACACCCGCTGAAGCTACCGCTTTCATCAACGAGGTCAAGCCTCTTGTTGAGGGCAAGGACAACTGCGACATCGTTTTCTGCGCTCCTTACGTAACTATTGCCGCCGCTATGGAGGCTGCAAAAGGCTCTAACATAAAGATCGGCGCTGAGAACGTACATTTCGCTGAAAAGGGAGCTT
This sequence comes from Eubacteriales bacterium, assembly GCA_045652645.1. Classification (GTDB taxonomy): domain Bacteria; phylum Bacillota; class Clostridia; order Oscillospirales; family CAG-272; genus RGIG3994. The sequence goes on from JAZRUP010000023.1 coordinate 5,992, forward strand.
ACACAGGTGAGGTTTCCGCGGAGATGCTCAAGGCTATCGGCGTTGAGTACGTTATCGTCGGTCACAGCGAGAGAAGACAGTATTTCGCAGAGACCGACTACACCGTAAATCTTCGTACAAAGGCAGCGCTTGCGGCAGGTATGAAGGTCATTCTTTGCCTTGGTGAGGTAAAGGAGCAGAGACTTGCGGGTATTACCGACGAAGTCGTTGCAATGCAGACAAAGCTTGACCTTGCCGACATCACGGCAAACGAGCTTAAGAACGTAATTATCGCATACGAGCCCGTTTGGGCTATCGGAACGGGTCTGACAGCTACCCCCGAGCAGGCTGAGGAGACCTGCGCTGTTATCCGTAAGGTCGTTGCAGAGCTTTACGGTGACGCGGCGGCTGAGGGACTTACCATTCAGTACGGCGGCTCGATGAACGACGCTAACGCGGCAGAGCTTCTCGCAAAGCCCGACGTTGACGGCGGTCTTATCGGCGGCGCGTCTCTCGTAGCTAAGAAGTTCGCGGCTATCGTTGACGCGGCACAGTAAAGGATAAAAAAGCACGGTTGAGTTTCA
>JAZRUP010000024.1:0-2105 GCA_045652645.1 Eubacteriales bacterium
TCAAGTATGTCCTTGTTGACGAGTATCAGGATACAAATATGGCGCAGTTCATGCTTGTAAAGCTTCTTTGCTCGGAGGAATGCAATGTTATGGCGGTTGGCGATGACGACCAGAGTATTTACAAGTTCAGAGGCGCAACCATTGAAAACATTCTTTCCTTTGACAAGAGCTTTGACAATGCAAAGCTTATAAAGCTTGAGCAGAATTACCGTTCAACTCAAACAATACTCACTGCGGCAAATAATGTTATCTCTCACAATAACAGCCGTCACGGAAAAACGCTCTGGACGGATAACGGGACAGGTGAGAAGATACACGTCAGAAAGCTCGATAATCAAGATGCTGAAGCAAGATTTATAGCGGAAGTAATAAACAAAAAGGTTTCGGGAGAGTCAAAGCAATATCGCGATTTCGCGGTGCTGTACAGAACAAACGCGCAATCAAACACCATTGAAAGTGTATTCGCAAAGAGTGGTATGCCGTACAGAGTTCTCGGAGGAACGAGATTCTCCGACCGAAAGGAAATTCGCGACATCGTTGCGTATCTTCAGCTTATAAACAACCATAACGACAGAGAAAGACTTCTCCGTATTATAAATGAACCAAGACGCAAGATAGGCGACCGCACACTTGAGGCAATAGCGCAGATAGCGGAAGAACAGGGCGTTTCAATGTTCCGGATTATTGAAACCGCAGACAGATATCCTGCGCTCTCAAGAAGCTTCGGTATTCTTCTCGGCTTTGCTTCGCTTATCAATAGCTTGACGGAGCTTTCAAATACAGTTAGTCTTGATGTTCTTGTAAAGGAAACGCTTGAGCGTTCGGGATACCGTCAGATGCTGATAGAAGGCGGTGCTGCTGAAAAAGATAGACTTGACAACCTTGACGAATTTATTTCGGGTGTTATCGAGTATATGAATCGCACAGAAGAGCCGTCCCTTACAGGATTCCTTGAGGAAAATTCTCTTGTCGCGGACGTTGACCGTTATGATGAGAACGCAGATGCTGTTGTTCTTATGACGATACATAGCGCAAAGGGACTTGAGTTTCCTATAGTATTTTTGCCCGGTATGGAGGACAATCTTTTTCCCGGAATACAGTGTATGACTGACCCCGAGGAGCTTGAGGAGGAAAGACGTCTCGCTTACGTTGCGATAACACGCGCTAAAAAGGCGCTTTACATTCTTCATACGAACACAAGGCTTCTTTACGGACGTACGATGATGAACCCACCTTCGACCTTCCTTCGCGAGATTCCCGAAAATCTGCTTGATGCAAAAGAGGCTCAGACAACCGCACGGCAAACTTCAACAGGAAAGATATATTTCTCAAACAATTCCTACGGACAGAGGGGCAGCGATATTACTATCAACAAAAAGCCCCAGCCTAAAGCGGCGCCGTCAGGCGACCGTTTTGCACCCGGAGACATAGTCGAGCATATGTCGTTCGGACGAGGAGAGGTAATATCCGTCAAGCCTATGGGAGCAGATATACTTTACGAGATTGTCTTTGAACGTGTCGGAACGAAGAAACTTATGGCAACATACGCGCGCCTTAAGCGTTCGTCCAATACTTAAAAATACTAACAAAGGAGAGAAAAATGAATAAGTTCAAAAGCTGGCTGCGTAAAACCTTTACGGGGATTTACGGTATCGACAACTTGTATTTTGTTCTTTTCGGAGCGGCATTCTTCTTTATTATTTTAAATATCTTTTTAAGGACATGGATAATCTATATTCCGCTTACGTTAATTTTCGCTTTTATGATATTCAGAGCTATGTCACATAACCATACTGCAAGACGAAAGGAAAACGATTGGTTTTTCGGAATCGTCAGAAGAATAAAGAATTTCTTTAAGCTCCAAAAGAACCGTTTCAAGGACAGGAAAACACATATTTACCGCAAATGCCCGAAATGCAAGGCGGTTTTAAGACTTCCGATGGCAAAAGGCAAGCATACCGCGGTATGCCCGAGATGCCAGAATCATTTTGAGGTAAAATAAATAAAAATACAGCCGAGGCGTTAGCTTTCGGCTGTGTTTTTTCATAGAACGAATAGTGCGATTTTAAATAACAAGATATTTGATATCTTTTAGAGAATCCTTG
>JAZRUP010000025.1:0-6352 GCA_045652645.1 Eubacteriales bacterium
TAGAATTGCATACACGGGTAGCGAGACAGAGTGGAGAAGCATCGATAAGAACGGGATGCGCGGAGGAACTACTCCTATTGACTACGAGGTCATTTACGATTGGACTGATACAGAGTCGGGAACACCTTCTGCACCCGGAACAACGGACGCAAAATATTTCACTTTTGAACTTAACGGCGACAATGCGTCTTACAAAGTGAAAGTGAATAAAGACTATATAGGTGCAGTCACCGAATATCACATTCCGGCAGAATACGAAGGGCTTCCTGTTACAGCGGTTGGAAGCTTCGGAGGCCTAAAAAACGTTACTGCGATCACTATGCCCGACAGTGTTACGTCGGTGGACGCCTTTGCATTTGGAACTAATTTGGACTTAACGACAATAAGACTTTCATCGAACCTAAAAGTATTGCCCGAAAATTTGTGTTCCGGTTGTGAAAAGCTAACTGCTGTTGTGATACCCGCTTCGGTTACGAAAATTGAGTCCAACGCTTTTGGAAGCTGCGTTGCGTTGAGTGACATCAGATTTGAAGGAACTGTAGCACAATGGAATTCGGTTGTAAAAGGCGAGTGGTGGTATTCCGGAGCCTTTGAGGCTGAACTTGCGAAGAATGTAACTTGCAGTGACGGTGTTGGGGAACTGTTTTCTAAACTGGCTACCAAAGTTACTAAAGCGGAATGGGATGCTATGATCGAATACAAGAATTTTAAGAATGTTACCATCGATGTTGCCGCCGAATTTTCGGAAGGATGGTCAGCAGAAGATCCAACATATAATGGTACAATCAAAAATGCCGGCGATGTAATAAAAGTCTACGGTGAGCTTATTACCCAGACTGACCAAGTGATGGCATACAGAGAGCTATATATTAATTTTATTACCGAATTGGTGAAAGATTTTGAGAACTTTGAGTTTGACAGTACGACCGGTATTTATGAATCAAAGGAAGCCATTTCCTACACCTTGTCTATTTATTATCCCGAATATAATTATAAAGAAGAAGCAAGTATCACCGCAACCGATGTAAAAGTTGAACTTGACGATGCAAATCGTCTTTCAAAGATAACTGTAGATATGAGTCAGGAAATAAGAGTATGGGAGGATTATGCCGGAACCCTTGTTTTGAATGCGGTGCTTACACTGTCTGACTACGGTACAACCACAATGCAGTAAATTTTTACGGATATTGTTGTATCCTTATTTGAAAAAGCACAGAGAACGTTTTACGTTCTCTGTGCTTTTTATATTTTATTTATTTTTGGTCGCCTCGATACGAGCCTCGGCTTCTGCCTTGCGCTTGTTTGCCTCGGCGATCTGCTCGTCGCGCTCCTTTTGCATCTTTTCTTGTCTGTCTTTGGGGGACATCTTAGCTTCCTCCCACTGCGCCTTGGATTCGGCTTTTGCTGCCGCGAAATTTGCCTTATCGACCTCGTGCTGTGCCTTTGTGCTCTCCTTCATATCGCTGAAAGATTTCTTGAAAAAATTCTTGATACCCATTTTTATATCCCCTTTTATTATTTATTCATTATTTTCTCGCTGAGCTTAAGTATCTCGCCCGAATATTTTTTCTTGCGTCTGCCGAGTATTCCTTTATATATAGGATAATTGACGAGCGCCAAAACCATTCCGACAACGCCTATAACGATACCGGGGATCATAGGATCACCAAAAAGTCCGAGTGTCGTGTTTATATCAGTCATAACAAGGCTCATTCCGGCACCCATAATTATCGCGCTGATGCTTCCGAAGATATACGCGAATATATTCGCGGGGCGTTTCACCTTTGCATCAAGCTTGCGGAGCGAGTCAAGCTCGGTCGCTTCCTTTTCAATATACTGCGCGCGGATCTTCTGCGCCATAAACTGCTGATCGTTTCTGTTCATAATAAATACCTCACTTTGTTTTTTCTGTTTTATCTTACGGGCATATTATATCGCGCTGATGTTTTTGATTTTTTCGAGAAATGTTTGAGTTTTGTTAAAATGTAAAAAAAATATGGCCGAGTTCGTTTGAACTCAGCCATATTTTCAAAATTATTTGTATTTGCGCTTTCTGGCGGCTTCCGATTTCTTCTTGCGTTTTACACTCGGCTTTTCGTAGTGCTCTCTCTTACGAAGTTCGGCAAGGGTGCCGTCTCTGGCAGTCTGACGCTTAAAACGACGAAGTGCGCTGTCGAGCGATTCGCCTTCTCTGACTTTGATTTCAGCCATTTCTATTTTCCCTCCCCTCACTATTGGACAAGTGTTTCTTAAAACACCAAGTCGTATTATACTACAATTTTCTTCCGTTGTCAATAGAATTTTAAGAAAAAAACTTGTTTTGCTGAAAAAACAGTATCAAAACTCTCGTTTGCCGTTCATATTAGGGCTTCGAGGACGGCGAGGCCTTTCAGATCTTTCACCGTCGCCAACATTCAAGGGATCTCCGTTCTTTTCTTCAGCCTCCATATAACGCTTCGCTTGAGTTGTAAAAAGCTCAAAATATTTGCCTTTTTTCTCCATCAGCGTTCTGTGGTCTCCGCACTCTATGACCTCTCCGTATTCGAGAACGACTATCTTTGTCGCAACAGTTGCGCTTGATAGTCTGTGGGAAACGAATATAGTTGTTTTATCACTTCTCAGCTTATCAAATTGATTGAATATCTCCTGTTCCGCCATAGGGTCAAGAGAAGCTGTAGGCTCGTCGAGAATAAGTATATCGGATTCGCTGTAAAAAGCCCTCGCGACGGATAGCTTTTGCCATTGACCGCCTGACAGCTCAATGCCGTTTTCCTCAAATATTCTCATAAGAGGCGTATCATATCCGTTCGGTAGTTTTTCGATGTATTCGTCTGCGTTACTCTGTTTCGCGGCATTGATTATATCATCGCCGTTAAATTCTTTGTGTATATCTCCAAAACGTATATTATCGGAAACCGAGAAGGCGTATCTTCCAAAGTCCTGGAATATTATTCCGAACATCGCATAAAGCTCTTTAAGGTCATAATCGCGGATATCCTTGCCGTCAAGAAGTATACGGCCTTCCGTTGGGTCATACAGCCTTGTGAGTAGTTTGATAAGAGTTGTCTTGCCGGCGCCGTTAAGACCGACGAGCACGACCGTGTCACCCGGACGTATCGTGAGATTTATGTTTTTGAGAACGTCGCGCTGGGTACCGGGGTAACGGAAGCTGACGTTTTCGAATATAATGGTATGCGAGGTGTTTCTTTTGACGTGCTCCGGAGCCTCGAGCTTTGTTGTGATCGTCTGTTTCTCGTTCATAAAGGAGATGAGATTGTCAATAAAGAGAGTTCCTTCGTAAATGCTACCCGAAACACTGATGAGCGACGTGACCGCGGCGGCTATTGAGGTTATGGCTCCCGTATAAAGGGAATAGTCTCCTATCATTATTCTGCCCTCAAACACCTGAAACGCTATGAGAGAGAAGAAAAGGAGATTGACTGACGCGGAAATGACAGCTATCGCGATGTGCCAGATGCTTTCGTTCACAATGAGCTTGCGAAGCCCCGAATAGTAACGTGCGAAAACCTCTTTGTATTTTCCGATAAAGGTATCGGAAAGGTCAAACATTCTGACCTCCTTAGCCATATCCTTATTTACCATAAGGTCGGAGTAATAATTCATCTGACGACGGTCCTTGGAGCGTCTTCTTATATAATTGAAATTTTTACGTTTATATATAAAATTAATTATCGCGGAGGGAACCGATACCCCGATGATAACGAGTACAGACCACCAAAGACCCGGAGCTGTGGCAAGCACCACGATGTAGCTTATGAGCTCAATGAAGGAGCTTATTATTGAAAATGTAGAGTTTATTATAGATATCGGGCGCATTCCGGCTTCTCTGTTCGCGTTTTCAAGCTTTTCGTAAAAGCCCGGAATATCAAAGGAGGCAAGATCAAGCTCTCTCGCCTTTTCCATTATCTGCAGCTTGACCTGCTTTACGATTTTTTCTCCCGCGATCCTTGTTACAGCGCTGTTTATGTTAAGAACCACCTTGTTGATTATGCGGAAGACGAAAAGGAAAATAATGAGGAACATGACCGCAGAGCCCCAAAATACGGTCTTTGTCTCTCCAACGTGAAGCTCTATTATCTTCTGAAGCTCGTTAAGTATATTTTTTGAGATGAGCGCGCTTATAACGGGCATAACTCCGTTAAATATCGCGACGAAGGACATAAGGAAAAGTATCCAGGGTCCGGTTTTCCAAACAAGCCCGAAAACGTAGAAAAGGCGAGTAAAAAATCCGCCGAGCAGCTCTTTTAAATATCTTGGAACGTCACCAACACCTTTAGGAGGCTTGGCTTTCGTATAATTGTAACGAGAGGGATATCCAAATCCACCGGGTCCCATAGAAGATCCTCTTTTCATCAGAATATTGTTGCGTATGCAACAAAAATATTCTATCATATATATGAGAATATGTCAATAGCATTTATTAATTTTATTTAAATTATATGATTTTTAAAAGCAGCAAAGCTTTTTTTGCAAAAATCTCTTGATTTATGGAAAAAAATAAGATATAATATATAATTATTAAATGTTTAGCATAGGGGTGCTTTATGAACAACTGTTTCTATCCTGCCGAGATTCTTTTGCCCGATTTTAACACTACAGACGGATCGCGTTGGGCAACTATTGCTTGCGATCAGTTTACGTCCGAGCCCGAATATTGGGAAGGCGCAAAAGAATACGTCAAAGACGCGGATTCTACCTTGAAGCTGATCTTGCCTGAAGTATGGCTTGACAGAACCCAAACCGAAGTGCCTAAAATAAATAAGACTATGTATGAATATCTTGACAGAGTGCTTCACGCGCACCCCGATTCTATGATATTCGTTGAGAGAACGCAACCGTCGGGCGGAGTCAGACGCGGAATCGTCGGAATGGTAGATCTTGAATGCTATGAATATAAAAAGGGAAGCGATTCCCTTATAAGAGCAACTGAGGGAACTGTGCTTGAACGTATTCCTCCGCGTGTTGAGATAAGACGGGGAGCGCCCATTGAGCTTCCCCACGTTATGCTTCTTATTGACGACCCCGAGGCAACGGTCATCGAGCCTCTTGTCGGAAAAGAACTCCGCGAGGCTTACGATTTCGATATGATGCAGGGCGGGGGACATATCAAGGGAGGCTTTTTGACGGATGAGGACAAGGCTCGTGTAAAGGATGCCCTTGAAGCGCTTGTAAAGCCTGATGCTGTTAAGGCGCGTTACGGTGGAGAATACGCACCGTTGCTTTTCGCCGTCGGCGACGGAAATCACTCGCTTGCGTCGGCAAAAGCGTCTTACGAGGAGATCAAGAAAACGGTAGGCGCTGAGGCTGCAAAGTCTCACCCCGCGAGATACGCGCTTGTTGAGGTGGTAAACCTTCACGATCCGGCTCTTAATTTTGAGCCTATATACAGAGTAATGTTCGGGGTCGATCCCGAAAACGTTATAACTGAGCTTAAACAGTATATAAACGGACTTTCAGGCGACGCGGAGGAACAAGAGATAGTTTGTGTCGGTGTCGGGGAAGACAGAACGCTTACTGTAAAAGCACCTGTTCAGCAGCTTCCTGTGGGAACGCTTCAGGCGTTTATTGACGGCTACATAGCTGAACACGATGGAGTAACGGTTGACTATATACACGGAGAGGATTCAACAAGAAAGCTTGCTGAAAAAGACGATGCCGTAGGTTTCCTTTTTGAGGGAATGGGAAAAGGGGATCTGTTCCGTACCGTAATGCTTGACGGAGCGCTTCCGAGAAAAACCTTTTCAATGGGACACGCGAGAGATAAGCGTTATTATCTCGAAGCCCGTAAGATCAAATAACAATTCTTTAGGAGATAGATAACAATGAAAAAAGTAGTTAAATTCGGTGGAAGCTCACTTGCCGATGCCGTGCATTTCCGCCAGGTCGCGGATATAATCAAGGCAGACCCATCACGCCGTTACGTCGTGCCGTCAGCTCCCGGAAAGCGTTTCTCAAATGACGAAAAGGTCACGGATATGCTTTACTCGTGCTACGAGCTTATAAAAAAGCACGAGAGTATTGACGCTCAGTTCGCTAAAATATGCGACAGATACAACTCCATCATAAAAGAGCTCGAGCTCGATTTCGATATTTCGGGCGAGCTTGAATACGTCAAGAACGCGATGCTTCACAGAGCGGGACGTGACTATGCCGCGAGCCGAGGAGAATATCTCAACGGCTTGATACTCGCGAAATATCTTAAGTTTGACTTTATCGATGCCGAAAACGTGGTGTTCTTCAACGATAACGGAACATTTAACGCGGAGGCGACCAACGAGGCGCTTCGCGAGGAGCTGAAGCAGCACGAATACGCGGTCATTCCCGGCTTCTA
>JAZRUP010000026.1:0-1630 GCA_045652645.1 Eubacteriales bacterium
AAGAAAACAAAAGCGGTATTTTGGCGAGTGAGGTTGAGTCCTTTTGCGACAGTATTGCCGAATTTGAGAATATACGTCTGCGCGGTTTTATGACGATGGCACCCAAATGTGAGAAAAAAGAAGATTATATTAAATATTTTAGCCAAATTTATAAAATTGCTCTTGACATTTTGTCAAAAAAACGGCATAATATATATAGCCCCGTAATTTCTATGGGAATGAGCGAAAGTTTTGAAGAGGCAATAGAGTGCGGCTCCGATATCGTAAGGGTCGGCAGAAGTATGTTTGTTAAATAATTAAAAATAAATATAAGAATAAAATCGGAGGAAGATCAAGAATGAAATTTACATTTACACGCAAGAGAAATGAAGGCGAGGATTACAGCTCCTTCAACGGAGAGGACAGCTACTACAATTTTGGAGAGAACGCAGACGATGCGATTTCCGATGAGGACGACGGCTTCGGTATAGGCGGATTTGACGCAGAAGGCGATGAGCTCATGCAGGGCGCTTCTCCCTTTGCAAGCTCCACTGCATCGGTAGCGCTTAAGATCGTTAATCCCAAGGGATACGATGAAGCTCCTGCCATAGCAGATTTTCTTCTTAACGGAAATACTGTTCTTCTTAACATCGAAGGACTTGAAAAAATGGATGCCCTCAGACTTCTCGACTACCTTTCCGGCGCAACCCGTATGGTTGGCGGTATGATGACCAAGGTAGGCAAGACTACTATCGTTGTTGCTCCCAAGAGCGTTGACGTTAGCAGCATTGAGGCAATGGTTGGAGAAAACTGATATTTTTTAACTTTATGAAAGAAATTTAAGGTAGCACTTGCGTTTGCTTTTTGGCAAACGCAAGCCTGCCGTTTTTTCGTATACAGTTAAAACGAAATATCATAATTCAGAAAAGAGGATTTTGGTATAAGTGGATATTTTTTTTGAGTTGGTAAAGCTTACGCTGTATATGCTCGTAAGTGCGCTCTTGATAGCTATGACGGCAAGGGCGATCCTTTCGTGGTTTCCGCTTGGTGAAAATAAGCTCACGGGATTTTTATACGTGTTGACAGAGCCTGTAATAATTCCGATAAGACTGTTGTGCAAAAAAATGAATTGGTTCGCAGACTTTCCTCTTGATATGCCCTTTTACTTTACAACGCTGATACTTGTGTTGTTAAGTGTTTTTCTCAAATTGTAAGGCGGACGTAATGAATACGGCGGAAGAAAAAAATTTAACTGTTTTGCTCGCGCGGCTTGACGATATGTGCAGAACTGCCGAAGAGGGATCTCTTGGTGTCAGTTGCTTTTTGTCACCGCGCGAATTGCATTTATTAAGGACACATCTTTGCCGCAAGGGCGCTTCGTTTCTTGAATGGGGCGGCTACGAGGGCGCAGAGAGAGCGAAGATATTCATCCTGCCCGAATATATGGAGGGGACTTCCTCTGCGGCGGGATTTGAGGACTTTGGATTTGATTGCGGCATCGCGGCAGTGACCGTAAAGGGAAGCGGCTATAAGAAGCTCTCGCACAGAGATTTTTTAGGCTCGATACTTGGGCTCGGACTTCAGCGCAGCGTGGTGGGAGATATTCTTATTGTTGACGTTGATATCCCCAAGGCTGTCGTGCTGTGTGAAA
>JAZRUP010000027.1:0-1628 GCA_045652645.1 Eubacteriales bacterium
GGGGCTAATTTAGGCGTTCGTTTTACTGTTCTGCTTTAATAAGCGGTATATTTCCAAACTATCAAAGCAATCCTTTGATATAATTGATGTATTGGAAAAGCGCGACGCCGGGCTCGGCAAGCTCGCGTGACCAACGCTTGACCCATTCGTAGGACAGGTATCCGTCATATCCGATCTCCTTGAGAGCAACGATAACGTCCTCAAACGGGAAATCTCCGTAACCCGTTAGCATATACGTTATCCTTCCGTTGCTTCCCTTGACAGAATCCTTGAAATGAACGTGCTTTATATATTTGCCGATATTTTCTACCGTGTCGGCGGGCTTTTCGTCAAAAAAGCGGTAAGGATGGTGAACGTCCCAGATAATACCCATATTCTCCGCGCCGACCGTCTCCATAAAGCGGCGGCAGACCTTTGAGTCGGCAAGAAAGCCGTTGGTCTCCGTAAGCAGAGTTACGCCGTACTCCTTCGCGATGGCACAAAGCTCACGGTAGCATTTCGCGGCATACTCGAAATCCGGAACGATAACGGGATCGGGAGTTTCCTCCATAAGCACGCGGACGTACTTAACGCCGAGCTTTGCCGCAAGCGCGGAATATTCGGAGATCTCCTTTTCAGTGTCCTCAAACGAGGCGCGTCCGAGAACGGCGGCACCGCTCGTGAGTATCGGGATATCAAGATTTCTCTTGGCGAAATGAGCCTTAGCGCTCTCTATTTTTTCATCGGTAAAATTGTATATTTTGGGAGCGTACATCTCGTCGGCGATCCCGCGGATCTCTACTCCGTCGTAACCGAGGTCGGCGGCTGTCGCATATACCTCCCGGAACGTCCAATCGGGACACGCAAGTGTTGAAAATGATAGTTTCATAATCTATTCTCCTGAAAATAAATCAAAAATTGAAAATATAATGTGGATCTTCTTAATGTCGCGCAGTCGGGATCTGCGAAGCTTGATCTCGACCCGCGACCGCGAGAGCGATTTTGATATGTTCCGTATTTCCATTACGGTACGGGTATGCCCGTGCCGTAAAGTTGAATAAACGTCTAAAAATATCCCCTTTTTCAAAGTTTTTGAAGATTCTTAAGGAACTTTTCTCCAAAAAGTTCCTTAAGCGGGGATTGGGGCAGAGCCCCATATCATATTCTTACGCCGTCTCGATCGCTGCGGCTTCCTTGAGGTTCTTTTCCTCAATTGCCATCTCGCGGAGCTTATATTTGAGTATCTTGCCCGCGCCGTTCATCGGGAATTCGGTTATAAACGAAACGAACGACGGGACCTTATATTTCGCCATTGAGCCTCGGACGTAGTCCTTGATCTCGTCCTCTGTGACGGTCACACCCTCCTTCGGAATAACGAACGCCATTATCTCCTCACCGTAGTCCTTACTCGGGACTCCGACGACCTGGACGTCGCTGACCTTTTCGTGGGTGTATATGAAATCCTCGATCTCCTTCGGGTAGATGTTCTCTCCTCCGCGGATGATCATATCCTTGATTCGTCCGGTTATCTTGTAATAACCGTCGGCATCGACTGTCGCGAGGTCACCTGTGTGCAGCCAACCGTCCTTGTCGATCGCCTGAGCCGTGGCTTCGGGCATTTTGTAGTAACCCTTCATTATGTTATATCC
>JAZRUP010000028.1:0-9409 GCA_045652645.1 Eubacteriales bacterium
CTGAAATCCGCTATCTCTTTAAGATCATCCCATGAATAGATGACATTATATCCGTCTATTATTAGCAGCTTTCTGTTCTTTGGCGCAAGCTTCTTTTTAGGAACGTGCTGTGGCTTTGCCGAGGAGATCCGCTTAGGCTCCGTGTATCTTCGCCTCTTTATCGGGCCGAACTCCCTCAGCATTATAGCCTCAAGGTCGTCGTCGCTCAAATTATATTTCTTAGCGAGCCCCGAAACTTTCGGAAGTATCGCATCCGCCGACGCCTCTGTTGAAATATTCGCCTCAATATGCTTATAATTATCGACCTCGCGCCACGGAACGACAAATCCCGCGCCGTGATCGCAGAAAACTGAATGCGGCGTGTTTTCAAGATCCGCTTCGGGATCATATCCTGCCGCCGCCACTATCTCGTCCTGATCGTGACATGGATCGTAACCGTCAAAAACACAGGAGAGCCTTCCCTGCCCACGCGTATATGAGATGACCTCACGCGTGTAGTCGTGAAGCTCCGATACCGGCGCGCGACCGACGATAGCGCTCATATCCCCGTCCGAGGACTCTATCTCAAATTCCGCGGAACGGGTTCCGAGATCGGACATAGCGCGTCCTACGTACTGGCTCGGCACCTCAAGCCTGAATTTATAATACGGCTCAAGCAAAATACAGCCCGACTTCATAAGACCGTGACGCACGGCGCGGTACGTCGCCTCGCGGAAATCTCCGCCCTCAGTATGCTTTATATGCGCGCGCCCCGCGACGAGCGTTATTTTCGTATCCGTCAGAGCCGCACCCGTCAATGTACCTCTGTGAGTTTTTTCATATAGATGAGTGAGTATAAGCCTCTGCCAATTCGCATCAAGCGCGTTTTCGGGCAAACTGGTGTCGAAGATAAGCCCCGTTCCCCTCGGCTGAGGCTCAATAAGCAGTTGAACCTCCGCATAGTGTCGAAGCGGCTCGAAATGACCTACTCCGACCGTACGCGCCGCCGCTTTTTCCTTATAAAGTATCTTACCCGTGTCAAATTCTGCGTCAACCGAAAAACGCTCGGAGATCATACGCTTGAGAATATCTATCTGAATGTCGCCCATAAGTCTCGCCTCGATCTCTCGAAGCTCTCCGTTCCATACCAGATGAAGGGACGGATCCTCCTCCTCAAGCTCCTTTAGCTTTGGAAAATAAAGCACGGGATCGCAGGACTTGGGCAAAATTATACGGTACGACAAAACCGGCTCAAGTATCGGCTTGCAGGTGTCGCTCTCTATTCCGAGTCCCTGACCGACGTAAGTTGAGGAAAGACCGCATACGGCGCATATCTCACCGGCTGAAACTCTGTCGATCTGTTCGAATTTGTCACCCGAATAGAGCCTTATCTGACTGACCTTTTCGGTCACGCGAGTACCGTCGAGTGAAATATACGAGATCTCGTCGCGAGCCGTAAGAGTGCCTCCCGTCAGCTTCATATAAGTAAGACGGGTCGAACCCGTATGCGCTATTTTATAGACCTTCGCTCCAAAGCTCTGCCCTGCATATTCGGGCGAAAAAGTGTATCTGTCGATAGTTTTTAGCAAAAATTCGATGCCCTCGGCGCGAAGCGCTGAGCCAAACAGACAAGGAAACAGTCGGCGTTCGCATATAAGCTCGGCAATATCAGAGTCAGCTATAGGCTCTCCGACAAGAAACGACTCGAGAAATCCCTCATTTATAAGAGCGAGCTTTTCGTCAAGCTCGGCTTTTGTCTGCGCTTCAAGAAAGGCGATACAATTTGGTGATAACGACTTCGCGATCTCCGCCTCCATATCTTCCTTGAGCTTTATGGAAATATCCGTTTTGTTGACAAAAATAAAGGTGGGAACAGAGTAAAATTCGAGAAGCTGCCAGAGCGTTCTCGTGTGATTTTGCACTCCGTCGGGTCCGCTTATAACAAGTATCGCGTAATCAAGAAGCGCAAGAGTTCTCTCCGTTTCAGCGGAAAGATCTACGTGTCCGGGGGTGTCGAGCAGAATAAAATCGCAGTCGGGTGTTGAAAAACGGGCTTGCTTTGAGAAAACGGTAATGCCGCGCTCACGCTCGACCGCGTTGGTGTCAAGATAGGTGTTACCGTGATCCACACGCCCAAGTTTTCTTATCTTTCCCGAAAGATATAAAAGCGCTTCGGAAAGCGTAGTCTTACCCGCGTCAACGTGCGCAAGTATGCCTATTGTCAGCTTCTTTTTCACGGTATCCCTCCCCTCTGAAAAATTTACGGGTATATTATATCACAAAAGCCAAACAATTTCAACGAGAAAGCAAAAAAGTCAAATATAAAAAATATATTGTAAAATATACTTGCCATTTTGAAATATATATGATACAATTAAAATCACAAAGGAAGGAGATACGTATGAAAAACAAAAGACTTAAAATAGCCCGTATCGAACGTGATATGTCGCAGGATGACCTGGCGCGCGCCGTTGGCGTAACACGTCAGACCATCGGAGCTGTCGAAAACGGGAGCTATAATCCGACATTAAACCTTTGCATAGCGATATGCCGCGCCACGGGAAAAACACTTAACGATCTTTTTTGGGAGGAAAATGATGATGAAACGAAATAAAAATGATAAAGCTCAACCCCTCGACGAAAGGCAGCAGCTTATTTCTCTAAAGGCAATAAGAAACGCTTTTTTCGCGCTTATCGCCTGTCTTTCCGTATCAATGATATACAAAGCAATTAGATTTTCCGATCCCGGCTGGGAGTTTTGGGCAATTATCACGGCTTGTTTTGTCATTCTCATATCAAGACGGGTTCTCGGTGATATAGAACGGCCAAAGGATTTTTTTGGCAGACCTATGCCGCTTGGAAACACTAAAGAAGACAAATGGGCAAGAAAAAAGAGCTATTTTGCGGATAGCCTTGTGTTTGCTTCCGTGTGTTGCGTAATGGACGTTTTGGTTTTCCTCGGCGGCAAGGACGGCGAACTTGATACCGGACTTGCCGAGATGCTCTTCCCTTCATTTCATCCCTATTTGACGGTCGCGATCACCGCAGCCGTTACCTTCATCGGTATGTTTTTCATATCATACGTATTCGATTATATAATAGGCGAAAAATTCAAAGTAAAAAAATACAGCGAAATATGCCGAATGCTCGAAGAAGACGACGAAAACGATTTAGAATAATATCAATATAATTATCAAAGAGGTGTCTCAAATTGATTTGAGACACCTCTTTGATCAAAAAACTTTATTACGGCTGATTTACGACTCCGACGAACAGCGGAAGTCCGTCACGACCTGTAATTACAAAGATAAACGGTCTGTCAAGAACAAAATCTATTTTATCTTCAGGTATGCCGGCTCCGGCACCCACCATAACCGTAAATGCCGACGCGATAATTCCTTCTTCATCTATTTTAACACCAGCGCCGTGTTTTATCTGATCCAATATCATAAATTCATCTGTTATGGGAGAAAAGTCCGGATCATCAAAGCAATCGGTAATTCCAAGATTTTTCAGGCCCTTGATGAGATCCATATCCGACTGTACGTCGAATTTCGGAACAGAAAAATTTATATCAACATATTTTGATTTTTGCCATTCTGTTTTCGAAGATAAAACAAAAGAAAGCATCTCATTGTCAGAGAGCAAAGAATCAATACTTACGCCCTTGTCGGGAAGAATGAAATACATAGATCCGCTGTTTTCAAGATATTTTCCAACAGCGCCGAAATTTTTGCCCCAATAATAATTATCGAACGTGCTATCCTTCATAAAATCACATTCAAGCTCTCCGACAGGCGAATGAAAGATTCCCTTTGAGGTGTCTCCCTTATGAAATTCATTCGACCATTTTGCACTGAAATATACGGTTGTCGCAAGTGCCAAAACCGTTCTGGGATCAAGCTCTATATCCGACAGCTTATCGGCAAGTCCGCCCGTTTGCTCGTTGAGCCACGAGCGAAGAGCGAAATCCGTTTCGTCCGTTCCGAGATCACCGCAAAAGATCGAGGAATAATAGTATTCTTTCAAAATATTTAACGTATCTTCGTTGAATGAATACGCCTCATCAAGCCAGACGGAGCTTCCGAGGATACTTTTTACCGTTCCTTCGTCCATATAATTTGCGTTCCAGATCGAGTGAGCCTGTGTACGCAAGGTCTCTATATCTTTAGCTCCGAGAAGGTCAAGTATCTGCTGTCGGCTGTTGCCATCGGTTATCTCGGCAAGCATAGCGAGCGCAAAATAGACGTTGAGCGGTGAGTAGACAGCATTGTTTTCTCCATGTCCCGACAAAAATTCGGTTATAGTGGTCTTAAAAAACTCGTCGAGATCATCTCCCGCGCCGTTATATTCCCATCTCTTTCGTATGTCATTTCTCCAAGCCTCGTATTCCGGCGTGCCGTATTTTTCAGCTCCCGGATATTTAGCCATCTCAGGGTATTCCGCGTCAAGTAAAACGTATTTGAGATATGACTCGGGATCATAATCCTCGGAACGGCCGCCGTCAGTCCACGAAGGCTCTCTTATGATCGGTTTATTTTTTCTGTTCATAATAATTCCGACGGCAATGATCGCCGATATCATAACGGCAACGCAAACGACAGCCGCCACAAGCCTTACCCAAACCGCTTTTTTTCTTGATGGAGGCTTCACGGTGGATTCTATAAAATTCGAGGATATATCGCCAAATGCTTCATTAAGCTTTTCTTTATTTTTACTCATATAAAAACGCCCCTTTCACTTAAGTATTTATAAAGACTCTTTTTCATTCGGTCAAGTCTGAGATACACAGCCGCCTCGGTAAGACGCAGATTTTCGGCGATGTCGGAGACCTTATCCATATACCAATATCTGCGCATAAAGATGTAAAGATTATCACGGCCGAGCTTTCCGAGCCAGGTGTTAAGCAAATTAGTAAGCTCTTCCCTCTCGATCTCCTCGGAAATACTTACCCCCGACGGAATAATATCCGCTATCTCCTCAAGCCCCGCGTCACCGCTTCGGTCGCGCTTTGCGGCTTTGTTATGCTTATACCTTGTAAGAGAAACGTTGCGCGCGATTCGGCATACAAAGGAATAAAGTGAATTGGGCCTTGTCGGGGGAATCGAATTCCAAATGTTCAGATAAGAATCGTTTACACATTCCTCCGCGTCCTCAGGATTTCCAAGAATATTGTAGCTTACCGTAAACATTGCGTTCCCGTACTTTTTGCTTATCTGCTCAACGCCGAGCTCTGAGCGTTCAAAAAGCAGTTCGATTATACGCAGATCGTCCACAATGCCGCCTCCTTTCAAAGAGCCTTCATAAATAAAGTAAACTTTTTCCGTGAAATTTATCGGGCAAGCAAAAAAATTACTGCTTTTTCATTTTATCATAAAATAATATCTATGTCAACAAAGCTAAGTCTTCAAAACATATTTCCGATTTATTTAGGTTTGTACTTTACAAAAATTCGTTTTTATGTTAAAATATACTGTATTGTTTTTTATGGAGGATCGCAGTGGGTAATATGCGTCTTGATAAGTTTTTAAGCGTTACGGGAACGCTGACGAGAAGCGAATCGTCACGAGCCGTACGCGGCGGCAGGATAACCCTCAACGGTATCGCGGCAAAAAAGCCCGACGTTAAGGTCGATCCTGACAAAGATTCTATATGCCTTGACGGAATTCGCATTCTATACAGAGAGTTCACCTATATAATGCTCAACAAGCCGGAAGGATACGTCAGCGCGACGGATGACAAAAATCTTCCGACAGTGCTTGAGCTTCTCCCCGAGGAGCTCCGGCGGCTCGGACTTTTTCCCTGTGGCAGGCTTGACCGAAACACCGTTGGTCTTATGCTCCTGACGGACGACGGCGAGCTCGCCCACTTCCTGCTCTCCCCCGTCAGCCACGTTCCGAAGACCTACGGATACACCTGCGAAAGCCCTCTGACAGACACGGATAAATTACTGCTTGAAAGCGGTGTCGATATAGGTGAGGATAAGCTCACAAAGCCCGCCTCTCTTTCGGTCGATAAATCTGGAAAGCGGGGGGAGATAACCCTATCCGAGGGGCGTTACCATCAGATAAAACGTATGTTTGAGGCGGTCGGGAACAAAATCATGACGCTCGAGAGGCTTACTTTCGGCCCACTTGATCTCGACCCATCTCTCTCTCGCGGCGAGTGGCGCTATCTGACTGACGCTGAGATCAAGGAGCTTCAGAAACACAACAGAAATACCAATTCAAAAATATAGAGGTACAAAATGACTATCAACGAAATAATAGCAAAGGAACTTAACATTTCGGTCTCTCAGGTTGAAAAGACCGTCGCGCTTATCGACGAGGGAAACACAATACCCTTCATCGCGCGTTACCGTAAGGAGGTCACGGGCTCGCTCGACGATACCGTTCTCCGTACGCTTGAGGACAGACTGAATTATCTTCGTTCGATCGAAAAACGCCGTGAGGAGGTCAAGGGACTTATCGACGCGCAGGGTAAGCTCACAGACGAGCTTATTTCCGCTATCGACGCCGCCTCAACGCTCACGGAGATCGACGATATATACAGACCCTACCGCCCCAAGAGAAAGACCCGCGCGTCCGTCGCGAGAGAAAAAGGGCTCGAGGGACTTGCTGTGCTCCTCATGGAGCAGGCACCCAAATACGACCCCGCGCTTGAGGTTCAGGCAGAGGCTTACGTTGACGCCGAAAAGGGCGTCAATAATATAGAGGAAGCGTTCGCGGGCGCTTGCGACATTATCGCGGAGGACGTATCCGACAACGCCGAATACAGAAAACAGCTCCGTGCCATTACGTTCGCGAACGGTATTCTCGCGTCCAAAGCCGCGAAGGAGGAGGACTCCGTCTATCAGATGTACTACGAGTACGCAGAGCCCGTCAAAAAGGTTCCCGATCACCGCATACTCGCCATCAACAGAGGCGAAAAAGAAGAATTTCTCAAGGTAAATATCGAGCTTCAGCCCGAATTTGCCCTTAACTATCTCTTCTCCGAAATAATCAAAGCAGAAAAGAGCCCCGCAAAATCTTACGTAAGCGCGGCGGTCATTGACGGCTACGAGCGTCTTATCCAGCCCTCCATTGAGCGAGAGATAAGAAACGACCTTTTTGACAAGGCAAGTGAGGGCGCTATAAAGCTCTTCTCTGATAATCTCTCTCACCTTCTTATGCAAGCCCCCATCAAGGGAAAGACCGTTCTCGGATATGACCCCGGATACCGTACAGGCTGTAAGCTTGCCGTCGTTGACAAAACCGGAAAGGTGCTTGACACCGCCGTTATCTATCCGACGAAGCCGCAAGAAAGAATTGAGGAGAGCGGCAGGATCGTTACAAAGCTTATTCGCAAATACGGAGTTAACGTCATAGCCATCGGAAACGGAACGGCATCTAAGGAAAGCGAGATATTTATCGCTAATCTGCTCAAATCCATTCCCGAGGACGTCAAATATATTATGGTAAGCGAATCGGGCGCGTCCGTTTACTCGGCATCCAAGCTCGGAGCTGAGGAGTTCCCCGATTTCGACGTAACTCAGCGTTCCGCTGTTTCTATCGCGAGACGTTTGCAGGATCCCCTTGCGGAGCTTGTTAAGATCGACCCTAAATCCATCGGCGTCGGTCAGTATCAGCACGATATGAAGCCCGCCCGTCTTGACGGCGCGCTTACCGGTGTCGTTGAGGACTGCGTAAACTCCGTCGGTGTTGACCTCAACACGGCATCCCACTCCCTTCTCGCGTACATTTCCGGAATCAACGCAACGACCGCTAAAAACATCGTAAAATACCGAGAGGAAAACGGTGAATTCACCAAGCGCGCGCAGATACTCAAGGTTCCGAAGATCGGAGCCAAGGCGTTCGAACAGTGCGCAGGCTTCCTCCGCCTCCCCGATTCCGAGGAGATTCTCGACAACACCGGCGTTCATCCTGAGTCTTACGCCGCCGCCCATACTCTCCTTTCCGAGTTCGGATACACCGAGGATGACGTTAAAAACGGAAATCTCGCGGAGCTTCGCCAGAAGGTCACGCACAAAGGCACTAAATCTGTTGCCGAGAAGCTCGGCATCGGTGAGCCTACGCTTCTTGACATTATCGGCGAGCTCGAAAAGCCCGGTCGCGATATAAGAGATTCGTTTGACGCTCCAATTCTTCGCGACGATATTATGGATCTCTCCGACTTAAAGCCCGATATGATACTTACGGGTACCGTCAGAAACGTTATCGACTTCGGCGCGTTCGTTGACATCGCTGTACATCAGGACGGCCTCGTTCACATCTCCGAGATGTCAAACAAGTACGTAAAGCATCCCTCCGAGGTCGTGTCTGTCGGAGATATAATTCAGGTAAGAGTTCTCGCTGTTGACGAAAAGAGAAAGCGCATTGGTCTTTCTATGAAAGGAACCGATGGCAAGCCTCTTAATAAATTAAAATAATTTTTTCGTTAAAATTGTTTAAAAGAACAAAAATGTCGTTTTGTTTGTGCATATTGCACAATGATTCGTTTGAAAATTTGGGATAATAGACTCTTCCATTTTGGATAAAAATTTGGTATAATATTATAGATAAAAAATTATGACTTGTGGGGTAAATAAGCCCTCGGTCACAAGGAGGAAAAATATATGGCAAGCGTTTCTTTGAAACACATTTATAAGAAATATCCCGGTGGTGTTACCGCGGTTTCCGACTTCAACCTTGAGATAAAAGACAAGGAATTTCTCGTACTCGTCGGTCCTTCCGGTTGCGGAAAGACAACAACACTTCGTATGGTAGCAGGTCTTGAGGAGATCTCCGAGGGTGAGCTTTTCATCGGAGACAGACTCGTTAACGACGTAGCTCCTAAGGACAGAAAGATCGCGATGGTTTTCCAGAACTACGCTCTTTATCCTCATATGACAGTTTTTGAGAACATGGCTTTCGGACTTAAACTCAACAAGACTCCGAAGGAAGAGATCAAGCGCCGCGTTGAAGAGGCTGCTCGCGTTCTCGACATTTCTCACCTTCTTGACAGAAAGCCTAAGGCTCTTTCCGGTGGTCAGAGACAGAGAGTTGCGTTAGGTCGTGCTATTGTCCGTGAACCTAAGGTATTCCTTCTTGACGAACCTCTCTCCAACCTCGATGCTAAGCTCAGAGCTGCCATGAGAACTGAAATTACAAAGCTTCACAAGAAGCTCGGTACTACATTTATCTACGTAACACACGACCAGGTAGAAGCTATGACAATGGCTTCCAGAATCGTTGTTATGAAGGATGGTCTCATTCAGCAGGTTGATACTCCTCAGAATCTTTACGATATGCCTTGCAACGTATTCGTAGCAGGATTTATCGGTACTCCTCAGATGAACTTCATCAATGCTGAAATCGTTAAGGAAAGCGACGACCTTTATGTTACATTTGAAAACTGCAAGTTCAAGCTTCCCACCGAAAAGGCTAAGAAC
>JAZRUP010000029.1:0-1588 GCA_045652645.1 Eubacteriales bacterium
GGACTCGAACCCCCGACCTATTGGTTCGTAGCCAAGCACTCTATCCAACTGAGCTAATGCCGCACAACGTTACGTATTATATCACATTGATTTTGATTTGTCAAGGGATTTTTAAAATATTTTATGCTTTTTTGTGAGAAATATTTTTAGTTTATATGATTCTTTAAATTCTGAGCAAAACCGCAGGTCCGGCACATTTTGCATGGCGCGGAGCAAGAATCAAGAGCGGCTTTAAAACCAGTGGCTTTGCTTGATGAGAGAATATTATCAAGCTCTGTATCTAATAAATTTCCGAAACCAGCGGTTCCGTCATAGTCCATACAGCAGGGAACTACTGTACCGTCGCAAAGTATCCCGATTTGATCCTTCATCCCATAGCAGTGTATCCTGTCGGATTCGATAGGAGAATGAAGAGGCCAATAGAATTTCTTGCCAAATTCAATGAACAGTTTTTCTCTTATGCGTATTCCTCTCGTGTTGCTTTCCCAAGGCTCCTGAAAATTATTTTTTAAGTATTCTATAATTGAGTCGTTTAGTGAATCGAGTCCTCCTCCGTTCCAAAGCCTTAGCACTGTTATAATGCCTTTCTTTGAGGCCTTGTCTGCAAAATCCGCGCACCCTTTGAGATAATCGCGCATATTTATCTCATTATCGTTTGCTTCAAACGAATGTAGAGAAATGCTGATTTTAAACAATGCGCGGGAATTTAACAAAATTTCAGATGATTTGCCGAGAAGAGTTCCGTTTGTCGTAATAATGACTTTAAATCCAAGCCTGTCGGATATTTTAAGAAACTCATTTAAACTCGGGTGCAAAAGAGGCTCGCCCATAATGTGGAAATACAGATAATCGGTATAAGGACGAATCTTTTTAGCCAATATCTCAAATTCATCTGCTGACATAAACCGCTTTTTTCTGGACGTTCCGGCACAAAACGAGCATTTGAGATTACAAACGTTTGTTATTTCAAGATATATTTTTTTAAAGCGTTTAGAATTACTCATTTTCCATTCCCGTAATTATTTTTTCCAGAAGAGCTTTGCACCCCTCATAAATATCGCGAAAAGCGATATCAAATCTTTCGGAGTACCAAGGATCAGCCACATCGCCGCCTTGAGACGTATAATCCATCAGTTTTTTTATTTTTCCATTTGGATCTCCGCACAGAATGCGGTTCATATTTCGTATATTCGCGCTGTCCATACCTATAAAAAGGTCGTATTTTTCGTAATCCGAGCTTTGAAGCTGTACCGCGCGTTTTCCGTGGCAAAATATTCCGTGGCGACGGAGCTCAGCTTCTGCGGGAGGATATACAGGATTTCCTATACCTCGCCATATTTCCTCGGTGCTTGTTGCAGATGAGGAGACGTAAAAATTATTGCCCAGATTTCTTTCTTCGATCATTTTTTTAAATATAAATTCTGCCATTGGGCTTCTGCAAATATTGCCGTGGCATACGAACATTATTTTTATCATAATGCTTATTCCTCCTCTACCGAGTATGCCTCAATACCGTTAAGTCTGCCCGTCTGCTTGAATCCGTCTATCTCTCCGCGCTGTATTGCGCCGAAAATTCTGTATCGTAGCC
>JAZRUP010000030.1:0-5582 GCA_045652645.1 Eubacteriales bacterium
CTCTGTATCTGATATAGGTACCGAAAGATTTGATCGCCTTGTCGATCACGCGGGTGAGATCGGATTGACCATCGCTTTTGAAAATCAGAGAAAGATGGCGAATCTTGCGCATGTTTTTGAACGTTACGATAATCGCGAGAACGTTGGATTTTGCTGGGACAACGGACATGAAGCGTGCTTTACAAACGGTTGGGAATATATGCCTATATGGGGACATAAGACGGTCGCGCTTCACATTCACGACAATTTTAAAGAGTTTAACAAGGATATGCATCTTTTGCCTTTTGATGGAATATTAGATTTCATTAAATTTGGAGAATACATTAGAAAATACAAATTTGACGGAACTCTTATGCTTGAGGCTATTCCCAAAAACAGCGATTTTTATAATGACTTTACTGCAGAGCAATTTTATGCAGAGGCATATAAAAGAGTGGCGAAACTCAGACGTATAGTAGACGGGGTTTGATCTATATGAAGATAGGTCTTTTAGGTTTCGGATCTATGGGTAAAGCGCACGCTTGGTGCGTTGATAATCTAAAATACTTTTATAAAGATCTGCCGTTTTCCGCGGAGATCACCGCGGTTTCGGCGAGCCGTCCCGAAACTACTGTTAAGGCTGCGGATCTTCTCGGAGTTAAGGCTAGTACCGAGGAAGCTATCATAAACGATACCTCAATTGACATAATTGATATTTGCACTCCGAACATATATCATTACGAAACTCTGAAAAAGGCGATAAAAGCGGGGAAGCACATTTATTGCGAAAAACCTCTTTGTGTAAATTTTGAACAGGCGTCTGAGATCGAAAAGCTTGCGAGGGAAAAGGGAATAACGGCGCAGATCGTTTTTAACAACCGTTTTCTCCCTGCGGTCATGAAAGCCAAACAGCTCATTGAAGAAGGCAGACTTGGCAAGATCCTTAGTTTTCGATGCGAATATCTCCACTCGAGTGCCACCGATCCACTGAAAAACGCGGGATGGAAGCAGAATAAGGATATTTGCGGCGCGGGAACCTTGTTTGATCTGGGATCGCATGCCGTTGATATGATATATTATCTTTGCGGAGAGATAGTTTCAGTTAAGGCAAGCTCGCAGATAGCGTTTCCTGAGCGCCGCGGAATGAACGGTGAGGCGTGGAAAACAAATGCGGACGAGGCTTTTTATATGATATGCAAGACTGCCGGTGGAGCTGTCGGGACAATTGACGTCAGCAAGCTGACCGTAGGTGCTAACGATGAGCTGAATTTCAGCGTTTACGGCGAAAAGGGCTCGCTAAAATTCAGTATGATGGACCTTAATTGGCTGTATTTTTACGATGCGACGGCTCCCGGCGTAAGCTTTGGCGGAGAGAGGGGATATACCCGAATTGAATGCTGTGGAAGATATGATGCCCCCGGCGGTGTTTTTCCGTCATTCAAGGCGCCTATCGGTTGGCTTCGCGGTCATCTTCACAGTATGTATTCTTTCCTTGACGCGGTTCACGGAAAAAGATCTGCGTGCCCCGATTTTACGGATGCCGCAAAGGTTCAGAAGGTGCTTGATATGGCGCTTATCGACGATGAACGAGGTGCTTTATGAAAATTATAAATTTGCTTAAAGAAGAAACGATGTCGCTTTCCTTCGAGGTTTTCCCTCCGAAAACGGAGAGCAGCTTTGAGAGCGTTAAGCACGCAACGGAAGAGATAGCGAAGCTACGCCCTTCTTTTATGAGCGTTACATACGGCGCGGGCGGCGGAACGAGCAAATATACGCTTGATATTGCCAAGAACATAAAGGAACGTTACGGTGTTCCGAGCCTTGCGCACTTGACCTGTGTTTCCTCAACAAAGGAGACCGTTCGCGAGAGAATAAAGGATATTAAGGCAGCGGGAATAGAGAACATAATGGCGCTTCGCGGCGACATTCCCGCGGGACTTGAGAACGCGGACAGATCAAGCTGGGATTATAAGCACGCGGTCGAGCTTGTTCGCGAGCTTAAGGAATCAAACTCGGATTTCTGCATCGGCGGTGCGTGTTATCCCGAGATACATCCCGAGAGTGAGAATCAAAAAGAGGATATAAAATATCTTAAGGAAAAGGTCGACGCCGGTTGCGAATTTTTAACGACACAGATGTTTTTTGACAACAATCTGCTCTATAATTTCCTTTATAAGATACGTGAGGCGGGTATCACGGTTCCGATAATTCCCGGAATCATGCCGATAACAAACGCAAAGCAGGTCGAGAGGGCGGTGAAGCTTTCGGGCTCATTTATGCCTCAGAGATTCAAGAGTCTCGTTGATAAATTCGGTCACGATCCCGATGCTATGAAGCAAGCGGGCATCGCTTACGCGACGGATCAGATAATCGACCTTTACGCAAACGGGATCACGCATATTCACGTTTATTCGATGAACAAGCCCGACGTTGCCGAGAAGATACAGAGCAATCTTTCGGATATTTTGGGAAAGAAATAAAAAGAGAAGCAGGACTTAACCGTTCTGCTTCTTTTGTGTTATTTTTCCTTGCTTAAAAATTTTTGTACCGGCGGGAAAAGTGGAGTATTGTCAAAAACACGTTTTATAACTCGGCTCAAAAATGCGATTATGGGTGAGTTGATGGCGGTAGTTACAAGTGTTCCGAGTCCTATGCTGTGGAAGCTTGAATATCCGATGGTCGACCAATCAAACGAGCCTGCGTCGCCGAACAGAGTAAACGCGAGGACAACGGAAATTGCGAGCAGGGAAATATCAAAGGTCCATTTTACCTTGTTGAGATTAAGTTTGAATCTTTCGGTAAGCTTCGAGACGAAAAGCTCGTAGACCTGAAGCGGGAGATAGGTGTGGAAAAAGCAAGCAACGCCGAATGCCGTGCAGACGTCACCCGCTATGAGCATTACCCATCTGAGCCAGATCGCGTTGAAGGATACGGGAGATAGAAGCCATATAAAGAGGTCAAGCGTGTATCCGTATATAACTCCGACCGCAAACGCGAGCAGGTAGCGCCAATTGAATCGGCGGATGATGATACAAAGCAGAATGAGCATAATGCCCTGAACTATGTATTCCGTAACACCGACGCTTATCCACGAAAAAAATGGCGAGAGGGCTTCAGATATAACGAATGCGGGTGCCGCTATCATAGAAACGCCGAGGTTTGCTTTGCTGCATATCGCTACGCCGAGCGCGACGAAAACCGTACCGAAAACCCACAGAAGTTCGGATGTATTTTTTAGCTTTTTCATAAGTGAGTTGCTCCTTGACGATATGATTGCAATTTCCAATATTATACCATATATTCGAGAAATATTCAACCCATATCCGATGAAAAAACCGCGCGATCAACGCAAACACAGAATATTCGGATACATATATATAAAAGATCAGAGCGTAGCTTGGTCGATCCCGAACCGCTCGACGATAACCGTAGCGATCAAAAAAGCCATAGCATTTCTGTATTCAAGGGAGTTCAGCTTTTTTGCTTCCTCTGCGTTGCTCAAAAAGCCACATTCAATGAGTATCGAAGGGCAGGAGAGCTCGTCGAGAAGATAGATGCTCTCTCCCGCGTTCTTGATCTTTCTCGTGCTTCCTTGACAGAGAGTTTCATTTGCTGCGTTTTGTATGCTTTGAGCTAACTCTCTGCTTTTTTCGTTGTTGTCAGAGTAATATACCTGAAGTCCGTAATATTTTTCGATAGGAAATGAATTCATGTGAATACTGACAAAGACGGCGTTTTCAGTACTTTCAGCTATTTTTCGGCGCGCGCGTAGGTCTTGATTTTTATTGGTTCCTCCATTATTGTCCGTAAGCATAATATCCTCGGTTCTGGTCATTACAACATCTATGCCCGCCGCGCTTAGATAATCCCTGACGGCAAGAGCAATATATAAATTCAAGTCTTTTTCGGGCAGAGCGCTGAGGGCTGTCGCGCCGCCGTCGCGTCCTCCGTGTCCCGCATCGATAACCACGGTGTATTTTGGCTTTGCACCAACATTTTGAGAAAACGTTGCTTCATCTTTTCGAAGATAGCGCCAAAGCTTACAAAGTCCAAACACCGATATTACAAAAAAGATTGAAAATAAAACAAATTTTAATATGTAGAGTCTGTCTTTTTTTATTTCGTTCATAAAGCCTCCGCAAAAACATCTTCAATAAATAATATATTTACGAAAAGCTTTGTAAATGCAAAAAAATAAATCGCTCGTATAATTTCTATGCGAGCGATTTATTTTTTTAATTTTCTTGATTAGTTCTTGTGAGCTTCGAGATATTCAACAACGTCCTTAATAGTGATAAATTTACCCATATCGGTGTCATCTATCTCTATGTTGAATTTCTCCTCGCAATGGCAAACGAGGTCTGCAAGGTCAACAGAGCTGATCCCGAGGTCTGCGGAAAGTTCTGCATCGGGAGTAATGTCATCTGGATCAAGAAGAAGCTCGTTGACAAGAAGTTTTTTTAGTTCTTCAAACATTATAATATCCTCCGAAAGTATTTTTGAATATAAAAGCAAAAATTGCCTTTACAAATGAGATTTACCAAAATATTATATAAGAAAAAGCATAAATTGTCAAGAATAATCCGTAAATATATTGCAAAAAATATAGATTTTTGTTAAAATATACGAAAACATTATGTTATGGAGGTCATAAAATGCAAATTTTCAGGCGAAAGCCTTTAATGTTTTGTTGCTTCTGCTTTATTGCGGCATCCATAACATCTTTTTTTATGATAGAAAAAGCTAAGAAGATATCAGTGTTCATGATCTTTGTGCTCACAATATCAATATTAGTTGCTCTCTCATGCTTAAAAAAACGTAATATTCGTATAAAGCTTACTGTTGTTTTTATCGCTCTTATTATGTGTCTCGTTGCTTTTGCCGAATCATATTTTTATTATAATGTATATGCTTCTTCTTTTAACAATTATATAGGAAGACCTGTAAAAGCAGAGGCTACTGTTATAGATGAAATAACAAATGAAACCTATTATTCTGACTATATTGTTAAAATCAGATCGGTCGATGATGAAGAAATAAACGGAAAAGCTATTTTACATATTGAGGGAGAATCGGGAGTAAGTGTAGGACAAACAATAGAGTTTTATTGTGAATGTGTTACGCTTAAAGAATATTCGTTTAGCGAAAGCGTCATGCTTTCTTACATATCGGATGGAATAATCGGGGTTTTCGAGGTGAATGCCGAAAACTCGTCAAATATAACATTAAAGGAAAGAATATCTAATTCAAAGATAAGTACGTTTAATAATGAGCTCACATACAAGACAGAATTGCGTTTGGAAGGCGAGGTTGGGAAGCTTGTTTCAGCAATGCTGCTTGGGAGAAGAGACAGACTGTCAGAAAGAACACAAAGAGATTTCAGTCGTTCGGGTATCTCACATATGCTTGCTCTAAGCGGTTTGCACATTTCGATTCTTGTAGGGGTTTTTGACCTTGTGTTAAAAAAGCTCAGAGTATCCAAGATTTTCAGATGCGCTTTTCTTCCGTTTATAATGTTTGGATATCTCATCCTGACAGGATTTTCTCTTTCTACCGTTAGGGCAGTCGTTATGATGACGGCAATGTTTTTTTCGTATATTATT
>JAZRUP010000031.1:0-22853 GCA_045652645.1 Eubacteriales bacterium
TTGTCTTCCTAAGACCGCTTGGCCACCGACTTAAAAAAGTTTCTTAAGAATCTTCAAAAAACTTTAAAATTCGACGCCGCGATTAAAGAGGGATGCGGCGAGGTTTCACCCCGTACCCCACTTAAGAAACTTTTTTGAAAAAAGTTTCTTAAGAATCTTCAAAAAACTTTAAAATTCGACGCCGCGATTAAAGTTGAAATTAAATTTATTAAGGATACATTCATGGAAACAAAAAGATTTACCAAAAATGACAACGGCTTTATTTGTGAGCATTGCGGGCGAGAGGTAAAGCCTCTCGGTTATACGTCAAGAAATCATTGTCCGTATTGCTTGTGGTCCGTTCACGTTGACGTCAATCCCGGTGACCGCGCCTGCGAGTGCCGAGGTCAGCTTGAACCCGTTAAGGTCCTCACAGACCCCAAAAAGGGATTTATAGTCGTTCACCGCTGTACT
The DNA here is from genome assembly GCA_045652645.1 of Eubacteriales bacterium. Taxonomy (GTDB): domain Bacteria; phylum Bacillota; class Clostridia; order Oscillospirales; family CAG-272; genus RGIG3994. Next base: position 454 of record JAZRUP010000031.1, read on the forward strand.
TCGTGCGGAGAGCTTCGCCGAAACCGAGCCGCAGAGGATGACGACCGCGCGCTTCTTATAAGACTTACCGCTGCCGAGCTTTGAATTTTTATTAAAAGCGGTAAAAAAACCGTGAAATTATGTAAAATTAACGATTTGGTTCACAGTATATCAACAATTATATGATAAAATCAACTATGTATCGCATTTGAAAACAAATTCGTATTATAAATGAAAGGATCGTAAAACCGAAATGATTAAAATCGATCACTTGGTCAAAAGCTACGGCAAAAATGTCGCGGTCGATGACATCAGCTTTGAGATCGGAAAAGGCGAGGTCGTCGGATTTCTCGGTCAGAACGGCGCGGGAAAATCTACAACGATGAACGTACTTACGGGATACCTTTCCTCAACCTCAGGAACAGTTACGGTTGACGGAATCGATGTGCTTGAGGACCCTCTCGGCGCAAAACGCCTTATAGGATATCTTCCCGAGCAGCCGCCTTTGTATCTCGATATGACAGTTGAAGAATATCTTACCTTCGGATACAATCTGAAGGGTTGTAAGCTCAACAGAGTAAAGCATCTTGAGGAGATCTGCGAGGTCGTCCGAATTACTGACTGCTACAAGAGAGTTATTAAAAATCTTTCAAAGGGCTACCGTCAGAGAGTAGGGATCGCTATGGCGCTCGTCGGAAATCCGCCCGTTATGATCTTTGACGAGCCGACGGTCGGTCTTGACCCGAAGCAGGTAATTGAGATCCGAAACCTTATAAGAACGCTCGGACGAGATCACACGGTCATACTCTCCACGCATATTTTGCAGGAGGTACAAGCTGTCTGTGACAGGATCATAATTATCAACAAGGGTAAGATAGTAGCCGACGAGAAAACGGAGAACATTAACAGAGCCGTACAGAATAACAGACGCTTCAACGTAAAGATCTGCGGACCGCAAAAAGAGGTGCTGTCGATGCTCAAATCAAAATCGGGTATCGTATATGCTGAAACTCTTGCGGAGCGCGACGGTGACGCTTATACCTACGCCATCGAAAGCGCGCCTGGCATCGACATCAGAAAGAGCTTATTCTTCTCGCTCGCTGAAAAGGGTTGGGCTATGATAGGCCTTGAGGCTCTCGGAATGAACATTGAGGACATCTTTATCAGCATAGTCGATCAAAGCTCGGAGATCAAGACCAAATACGACCAGAAAAAGAAGAAGAAGCAGTATTCCCGCACATCTCTTGAGGAAAGCGTTGCGGAGAGTATTATGGCAAAAAACGCCGAAGATAAAGAAGATAAAAAGGACGGTAACAAATAAGCTCCGCCGAACTGAATTTTTAATAATCTGAAAGGAGGAAGGCGCGTCCGCGCTTTTCTAAAAATGATTGCAATTTACAAAAAAGAACTCGGCTCGTATTTCAGAAATCCTTTGGGATACGTGTTCGTGTGCGTATATCTCATCGCTTCGTCTTTGATATTCTGCTATACAACGTTTAAGACGAAAAGCTATGATACGTCGAGATATTTCGCTATGATGATATACTCCTTTATAATTCTTATACCGCTTCTTACCATGAGACTGTTCTCCGAGGAGAAGAAGCTCAAGACAGAGCAGCTGGTGCTGACGTCTCCCGTAACGATAACAGGTATGGTGTTTGGTAAGTTCCTCGCGGCGTTCACCGTGTTTCTCGGCTCGCTCGCGGTCTCTCTTATAAACTTTATTCCGCTTTACGCGATAGCTATAAGAGAAAGAGCGGGGGACAGCTATACAACGACACATATAGGGCCCGTAACGGGACAGATAGTCGGAAGCTTTATAGGCCTTGTACTTATAGGCGCTGCGTTTATCGCGATCGGTATGTTCGTTTCGGCGTTTTTTGAGGACCAGCTCGCGGCGGCTATCACGTCCATCGGAGTTATTCTCTTTATGGTCGTTATAGGATTTGTCAATAATATGACCGATTCCGCGGGCAACAGTATTATTTCCGCGTATCCCGTGCGTTTCGTACTTGATTGGATCTCCGTGAGCAGCAGATTTGCCAATTTCGGAGTCGGAATATTTGATTTCACGGCAGTGCTCTACTATTTTTCCATTGCCGGAGTGTTTATTTTCCTGACCGTCCGCGTTTACGACCGCAGACGTTGGTCATAACAACGGAGGTTTATAAAGATGAAGCTTAATATAAACAGAAAAAAACTTCGATTCGGAGGCGTCGCAGTTGCGCTTACGGCTTTTGTTATTGCGGCGGTCGTGCTTCTGAACGTGCTGTTTTATGCTCTTGCCACAAACTTCCGCTGGTACGTAGATATGACGAGCGAATCGCTTTTTACGCTTTCGGACGAATTTAAAACGCTCCTGAACGACGCTATCCTCGGAGAGGGCGGCGTTAACGCGGATCGCGCGAAATACAATTCGGATAACGGGCTCAAGCCCGGCGACAAGGATTATAAGGAGGAGGCGCAGGTAACTATCTATTTCTGCGATGACCCCGATAATCTTGAGGCAGGCTATTATATGCGATACGTTTATACGACCGCGCTTGAGCTTGCGGCGGAATTTGATTTTATTGATATCGGATATTACAATGTTGTGTACAAGCCCTCCGAGGTAACAAAGTACCAGAGAACGGGAAATGTCGTCACATCTAACTCTATAATCGTTGAAAGCGGCACGGAGTACCGCGTGTTCAACCTTGCGGCCATGTACGTAACGGGTGACGACGATTCGTATTGGGCATACAACGGCGAAAAGAAGCTCGCGGGAGCGATCCTTGCGGTAACAGCCGCGGAGCAGCCGGTGGCTTACGTTACGACAAAGCACGGCGAGGGATACTTTGATACGGCGCTTCTTGACCTGCTCCGTGACGCGGGCTATGATATCCGTATCGAGGGAACGGAATACCTCGATGCCGAGGGAAATATTCAGGCGACCCCCTCTCTTAACGATAAAAAAGTAAATCCTCTTGAAGATGAGGACGTCAGACTTGTTGTCGTATATAACCCCAGAACAGATTTCCAGACGGAGGGAGTAAACGAGCTTGACCGTCTTAACAGATTCCTTGAGGATAACAACTCGCTGATGGTATTTATGGGCCCCACCTCACCTGTGCTTTCGAGCTTTGAGGAATGGCTTGCCGATAAATGGGGAGTTGTATTTGACAGATACAGTGCCGAAACAGGCGACATATACAGCTATATGATCAATGATACCTCTGCGTCTCTTGACTCCGCGGGATACGCGATCAAGGCGGATTACGTTACAAGCGGAGGAATTGGACATTCTATCTATTCAAAAATGCTCGATAAAGGAATGTCGCCGTCTGTTTATTTTGAAAATTCGATGTCGATCTCGTTTGCGGATCACTTCGTAAAGACTCAGAACACAAACGACAGCAGTGATACGTCAAAAGATTTTTGGTTTGGCTCAAGCCAGATAGACGGTGTCAATAAAAAGATTTTTGACGTCTTCACAGCGGGAGCGTCAGCTGCTGCCATAGCAAACGGAACAACGGTCGCGGAGGGCTCGTCTGAAAGCCTTGGCGCGAATTCGATGTTTATCTTCCGCGATGTTGACGGAAAAACGTACACGGTCAAAAACGATACTATTGTTGATGCCGACGGAAACGAGCTTTTCTACAACAGCAACGGAAACTTCATGACGGAAGCCGGAACCGAGCTTAAGATATCGAACGGTCTTATCGTTACGGTTGGAGACATCAACGGCGCGGGTTATGAAAAGGTCATAACAGAGATAATAGAGCCAAACGGCTCAAAATACAAGCTTTCGAACGACGGAAACGTAATACTTGACGCGTCCGGAAAGGTGCTTGAATCCGAGGTCGTTGACGGGATCACCCGTTATAAGACCCCCGCGGGAAGCGTTCTTTCGATAGAGAAGGTCGCGGGAGAGTCAAGTATTAAGATCATTGAGAGCGCGAAGACCACATCGGACCCCTTCCGCCTTATGACTATAACTCAACGAAGTATAACGGCTCAGGAGACAAACTACACGACAACGACTCTTGATTCATACGTTTTAGCTTGCGGATCTCTTGAGTTCGCAACGGAAAAGTATCTTTCCTCCGCGGTTTACGGAAACTCTGACGTTTTGCTCTCCGCAACAACGATAATGGGTCGTGACGTCGTTCCCGTAGGCCTTGATTTCAAGCCCTTCGCCTCCTTTGACATCTCGGATATTACAGACGCCGAGGCAAATCGCTATACTTTGCTTCTGACAATCATTCCCCCCGTAATTATTATCGGAGTAGGTATAGTTATACTCGTCAGGAGAAAATATTCATGAACACAGAAAAAAATTTCCCCGAAAACAACAGCCAAGATACAGACAGGATCGGTTTTTCTCCTGTATCTCAAGGCAAAAAGCCAAGACGAAAAAGATCTCTTTTTAAATCGCAGATATTTATGCTTGCCGTGATAGCGGTCCTAATTGTCGGACTCGGAGTAGGCGTTGGTATTGCCATAAGCCGTTTTTCGAACACGGACAATATAATCGACACTTACACGGAAAGCTTCACAAGCAAGGAATCGGGCAAGATCACATACACTTATTACAGCAAGCAAACGGAAACAGGATTTGTGATAACCGATGAAAAGGGAACTGTCATTGAAAATTATCTGGTAGACGAAAACGGAAACATTGTTACCGAAGCGAGCGAAACGACTACTCAAATTTATGAGACAGCGATAGGCTCAATGCTGAAGCTGACGTCAACAGGTAAAATATCATATTACGCCAAGGTCGATTATAACGGAGAATACGTCGGCGGAGATACGGGCGCCCGTGTGCTGATCTTTCCGCGCGTAAGCCCCGAAACGGTTGCCGAGATCTTCATTCATAACGTGAACAAGGATGGCGAGATCACGGAGTATACGGTAGTCGGAGAAGATACGAACAAAGACGATTCAAACGACAAATTCTATCTGAAAAACTACAAGAACGTAACTATAAACCCAATGGTATCGTCGGCACTGTGCAGCTTTGCGGGTTATACTATAACCGTTCAGAAGCTCAGCGTTGATTTTATGGAGAAGTACGACGAGGATCATAAGGACGAAGAGGGATATGTCTCTCTTCTTGATGAAAACGGGAAGATAAATTTCTCCGAATACGGACTTGACAGCGACAATTATTATGACATTACCACAAAGAGCGGAGAAAAGCACCGTATTTATATCGGAAACAAGGTTCCCAACGGAAGCGGACTTTACGTGCGGTACTCAAGCGAATCCGAAGGAGACAGAAACGCGGTCTACGTCATATCGGACGATTCGGGCATAGCGGAGTTGACAAACAAGGGAATATCAAGAACAAAATTCTTCCTTGGAAAGCCGGAAGATCTTGTCGCTCCGCAGATAAGCATATCCACAACGCTCAACACGTATCTTCTTGTTGATGATTTTATAATCAGCAAACGACAGGAGGACGGAAGCTACAAGAATATCACAAACTTCTCTTATGTGGATCTGGCTATTAGAAATTATACGTTGACTCAGGGGAAGCCTTATTTAATAAACGACCCTGATATCCTGTCGGGATATATTCTTGATGACTCGTTGCTTACAAGCTCCCTTATGGATATATATGATATATCCACGTTGTTGAGCGCGACGTATGCCGATACGGCAGTAGCTAACTATGTAACGGTCAAAAAGCTTGTAAAGAACATCCTTCCTGATCTTGACGACCTGCCGTCGTATTACGACGATCTCTCAAAGACGATAGTCGATACCGTCGAAAAAGCAGGCGCGGAGGACGAAGAGCTTATCGCGGTGCTTAAGGAATACGGACTCGATAAGCCCGAAAGTAAGCTGTTTTATGCCCCGATGACGTACAACAGCAGCGGAAACGCGATAATCTCCGGAATTCCCACTTATATCTGGGTCAGCGAAATGACGGAGCAAAAGACGTATTATGTCTGGTCTCCCATTTATCAGCAGATACTTGAGATCGGCGCGGGATATATGGATATGTTCGGTTATGATGAATTTGATTGGGCATCAAGCACCGTGTTCGGCGATAATATCGCGTTCCTTGACAGTATGCGCGTTACGGGAACCGATAAGGACGGTAATTACAGCGATACCCTCTTTGAGATCATGCAAGAATATACGCTTTCGTTTGATTGGAATTATGTTTTTAATTCAGGATCAAGCGCGATCTATAAGATAACCGACTCCGAATATATTCTTGATGTGAAGGTGACGGAGGACGGAAAGCTGCTGCTGACGCTCTCGTCCGACGTGGATTACACGGTACAGTACAAGAACGTTCAGAACGGAGAGATCGTAGATGACACCGAAACTCACGGAATAGAGTTCTTCTCAAACTTGTCGGTTGAAACGATAAAGAATTATTTTAAGTATTATCTTGATCCTACGATACTCAACTCTTTGACGTATGATGAGCAAAAAGCGATAGAAAGCTTCGCGAATCAAACGGGAAACAAAATACAGAAGCTTCAGAACGGAAATTTAAAGATCACCTATACAGGTAAGGACAAGGGCGTTCTTGCGCAGGAAAATTCATCGTATTATTACGTTCCGCCCACAGATTATGTTACGACATTCCTGTATGATCCCGAAACGGATCTTATCAAAATAGGAATAAGACAAACGGCAAGCGGAGCCGATACTGAGGTGTTCTCCGAGCGCGCGGTAGAAAATCTTGTCAAAAAGATAGTTAAAAACGACGGAACACCTGAGTTTACCGACAAAGAGAACGAAGAGATAGATTATATGTATAAGAAGCTTTCGGAAAAGAACGCGCTTCAGACAAAGATCAAGATCTCCTCGTTCGCGAAGGACGGAAGTCTTATCGAATCTAAAATTTACGAATACGATGAGAACAACGAAACCTCTGACAGCTCGCAATTTATGGTCGCGTTTAAGCAATTCTACAGGACCTTGCTTTATGCTAACTATAAGGGAAAGGTAACAGACGAGATCACGAGCGGAGTCGTTGGAACGGTCCTCACGAAGGAACAGATGGAAGAATATAAGGCAAAGGGAGACGATTGCGACCTCAAGATCGATATAAAAATGTGTGTCGACAATGTCGGATATACCTTCCGTATGTATAATTACTCGGTAACAAGAACCTATATCACAGCGAATGGCGACGGAATATTCTATATTGACAGAGACCGCGCCGAAAAGCTCCTCAACGACGCCGTCAAGGCATCAAAAGGAGACGCAACGATCGAAAGCACAACGACCCATTGATTTTTAACAGGAAAAGAGATAGCTATGACAGAAAAAGCGCGAGGAAGATTTATAGTATTTGAAGGAATAGACGGCTCGGGTAAAAGCACACAGATAGCTTTGCTTTGCGAAAAGCTCAAAGAAAGCGGCAGACGTGTATATATGACCGCCGAGCCTACGACGTCGGTCAGCGGGGGAATGCTTCGCGACGCGCTTTCGGGCGTCCGTCACCGCACGTCCTGTGAGCTTGCCGCGCTTTTCCTTCTCGATCGAATAAACCACAATGTCAATCCCGTAAACGGTATTGAAAAAATGCTTGAAGAAGGCTTTGACGTTATCTCTGACAGATATTATTATTCTTCTCTCGCGTATCAAGGAAGCGAGACGGTCGGAGAATGGGTCACGGAAATGAATCTGAACTGCCCGGAAATAAGACGTCCTGACCTGTGTGTTTTTCTTGACCTGACGCCTGAGGCGAGTCTAAATAGGATCGCGAAGGGCCGCGCGGTGACCGAGATATATGAGGAAAAGGATAAGCTGGATGCGATAAGAAAAGCGTATTTTGACGTGTTTGAAATGCTCAGAAAAAAAGGCGAAAACATCAGTATCATCAACGCCGACAGAGGGATCGACGAGATCTCGGGAGAGATCTTTGAGGCGGTTTCAGAGCTTGAATGATAGCATTTGTGCAAAATAACGAATTTTTGCTTTTTTCAAAAAAGGTATTGACAAGGGTTTTCCGAGTTTTCAACAGGGTAAAATGTCGAAAAAACGTGATTCCCACGGGTTTTTAACAATACCAACAGAGTTTTCAACAGAAACTGTTGAAAACTGATGTTAAAAAAAGCCCCGTCAAAAACCACAAAAAGCGCCCCCGAAACAGCAAGATCGGGGGCGCTTTTGGCATTTTTTAGGGGTTTACAAGCAGTAAAACGGAAACAATTTACATTATATTCCAATTTTACAATAAAAATCTTTTTTGCGCGCAAAAGCAAAGCGCGTTAAAACGTTGATCAGATCTCAAAGTCAACGCAGGAACGGCTTTTGCGTACGGGTCTCATAAAATCGCCCACCGCGACGTGGTCCGGGTGAACGCGGTAACGCTCAAGGTCGTCAAACGAATCGAAGTCGGAAATGAGGATCAGATCCCAGTTTCCGTTGGGGGCATCCTTTGAATTGAGGGCGACGAAAGATGAGCGTATCCAGCTGATCTTCTCGGGAAGAGCCTCGAGCATAGCTTTTGTGATAGCAACGTTCTCCTCGCGCGAGCGTCCCTCGGCTTCGGGCAGAAATTCAAACATACAAATATGTCTTATCATAAAAAATCTCCTTTATTTTTGAATTTATGATCGGCTTTACAAAGCGCACTGTAAAAAATATTTTCAAATATTACAAGTTAAAAAGCTCAAGTATCTCAAAAGGCGTATCAATAACAAGATCCGCGCCTTTTTCTTCAAGCAGCCGGCGTCCGCGGTATCCCCAAGCGGCGCCGACGGCCGAGATCCCCGCGTTCTTTGCCGTCGCTATATCAACGTCACTGTCGCCTATAAGAACACAGTCGTCAGGGGTAAGCGCGGGGTCAAGCTCGGAGAGCGTTTCAAGGGTCAGCCTCGGGTCAGGCTTGACTATACTTGGCAACGACCCCTTTACTACGTCGAAGAGCTCCTCGCCGAATATGCTTTTTGTGAGTGATTTGACAAAATTGTCCGATTTGTTTGACAACACCGCCAGCTTGTAGCCGTGAGCCTTGAGGGCTTTTACCGCGTCCCATATACCATCATAAGGCGTGTTTGTGGAAAGATATGTTTCGGCATACGCCGCGTTGTATATCTCGACCGCGGTGTCTATATAGGCGTCGTCATCCCTTTTGTCTGCGGGAACGATAGATGCTTTTACGAGATTGCGCGCGCCGTTGTTTATGCCGGCTTTAACGTCATCATAAGTAATTTTTGAAAGACCTAATTTTTGCCTTGCGATATTAGCCGCGTCACGTATGGCGAAGAGAGTATCCGCGAGCGTACCGTCAAAGTCAAAAATGACGGCTTTTTTATTTTTGAACATAAAAAACCTCAAATTAATAATTTAATATGTATTATAGCATATTTATTTGCTAAGGTCAACCGCGAGGGAAAAATTACTTGACGGAATCGGATAAAAATGATATAATATAAAAGCAAAACGCAAAGTGGGAAGTGATATTATGGATATAATTACAGAGGCGGAGCTCAGACGTCAGATAAAGGAAGACCCAAAAAAGGGATATCTTCTTTTCGGAGAAGAGGATTATCTTAAAGCGTATTCGCTGAAAAGCTTTAAGGAAAGGCTTTGCCCGGATCCGGCGCTTGAGCCGTTTAACTATATCAAGCTCGACGGACTTGATCTGACCCCTGACGCCCTCATAGGCGCGATCACCACACTTCCTATGATGAGTGATATTAAGCTCATTGAGATAACGGGCGTGAATTTTAAGGACCGAACGCAGATGAGTATTGATGAATACTGCAGCGTACTTGAGCTTCTTCCCGAATATGACTATAATACGGTAGTGATAAGCGTAGCCGCTGACTGTATTGACGAGGGAAAGCCAAAGAGACCGTCTCCGTCACTCAAAAAGCTCGGGGAATATCTTACGCTTGTGCAATTCTCAAGAGCTACCCCGCTTATGCTTTCCCGCTGGGCAGAAAAGCATTTTTTGGCTAACGGAGTCAGGGCAGATTTCGCGGTATGCTCAAAGCTTGTTGAATATTGCGGTACCGATATGCACCGCCTTGCCGCGGAAACGGATAAGATCTCGTGGTATGCTTTGGCGAAAGGACGGGATCAAATCGAGCCGTCCGACATAACCGAAGTGGCAATAGCGGACACGGAATATGATACTTATTCGTTAACAAACGCCCTCACGTCCGGAAACAAGCCCGAGGCGCTCCGGGTGCTTTCAAATATGCGACACCGAAAGATGGACCCGATCCTTATAATGGGAGAGGTAACAAGCCTTATGTGTAGCATGGTAACAGTGCGGATGCTTGCGGACGAAGGACTTTCTGCTTCGGAGATCGTTTCAAAAACAAGAATGCATGAGTTTAGAGTAAAGCTGTATTTAAGATCCGCCGCGCCTATTGCCCGTCTTCGCGACATCTTAAAGCTTTGCGCCGAGGCGGATGCGTCGGTTAAGGGTTTGGGTCAGGGCTACGCCCCGATAGAAAGACTTATTTGCGCTCTGTAATAAAAAAGGATAGCTATGAATTATTTTGATACAATAGCCGCTGTTTCTACCCCGAGAGGAAAAGGCGGAGTTGCTGTAATACGTATTTCGGGGAACGACGCGATAGAGATCGGTGACAGGATCTTTTCAAAAAGGCTCTCGGAAACCGTATCCAATCATGCCGTATACGGTAAAATATATCTCCCTCTCGCAGACGGAAGCCGCCGCGTTATTGACGACGGGATAGCAACCGTTTTCAGAGCCCCCGCGTCCTTTACGGGAGAGGACACGGTTGAGATCTCTTGCCACGGAGGAGTTCTCGTTACGGAGAGCGTGCTTTCGGCTTGCTTTGCCGCCGGCGCGCGTCAGGCAACAGCGGGGGAATTCACTCGCCGCGCGTTCGTTAACGGAAAAACACGTCTTGACTCAGCAGAGGCGCTATCGGCGCTTCTTGAAGCAAAAACGCTCTCTCAGCTTACACTCGCGAGATCGGGAATGGGAGGACACCTTGCGAAGAAAAGCGATGAGCTTTATGAAAGACTTATGAAGGTCGCCTCGGAGCTGCGCGCGGACATAGATTTTCCCGATGAGGACGTTTCCGAGATGACGGACGAGGAGCTCAGAGCTTTGCTTCTTGGCGTGTTGGAGGATATAAAAAGACTTGCCGGGACGTACAGTACGGGAAGGGCGGTCGCGGACGGAGTCAAGACCGCCATTTGCGGAAGAACGAATTCGGGAAAGAGTAGCCTTTACAACAGAATAATAGGTCACGACGCGGCGATAGTTACCGATATTGAGGGAACGACGAGAGATATTCTCAGCGACACGGCCGCGCTCGGAGATGTAACGTTGAGGATCTCCGACACCGCGGGGCTTCGCGAGAGCGATGACCCGGTCGAGAGGATAGGAATAAGCCGCGCGCTTGACGCGATCTACGACGCGGAGCTCGTGCTTTTCGTCATAGACGGCTCAAGGACTCCGGATGAGTCGGATCTTGAGCTTGCGGAAAGGGTCAAAAACGCTTCCGGATACAAAATAGCGATAGTAAACAAGAACGATCTTCCCGAAAGAGAAGAAGCGCTTGATCTCGCGTACGGATTTGACACGATGGTGAGGCTGTCAGCGAAAACGGGCGACGGAATGGAAAAGCTCAAGGCGGCGGTATCAAAGGCGTTCGTAGACGGCTCTCTTGATATTGCTTCAGACGCGATCGTTTCGACAGCTCGTCAATACGGTGCGCTTGTAAAAGCCTCGGAGCTGCTCGGCGCGGCGATCGAAGCTTTTGATTTCGGATATCCTTCGGATCTTGTTTCAAGTGACGTTGAAAGAGCTATGACAGAGCTTGCGGCTCTCGGAGGAAGAGACGCGTCGGATGAGATCGTTGACAGGATCTTTTCAAGCTTTTGCGTGGGAAAATGATCTCTTTATTACATTATTATATAAAACGCAAGGAATAAACGGGGAAGGGGTGGCTTCTTTATGAATATAGCTATATGCGATGACTCAAGATTCAATACGGTCCCGCTTGAAGAACAGCTCAAGGAGCTGGCGGCGGAGTCTGAGATAGAAATATCGGTTGACGTGTGTAAAAGCTATTCGCATCTTCAAGCGGCAATGAAGGAGAAAAAATATGACCTTCTCTTATTGCAGATATCGCTAAGAGGCGTTAACGGAATAGATTTCGCGAGAGGGCTCAGACAACAGCATAACGATATAAATATAATCTTTCTTTCCGATAACGGAGATAGCGCGCTTTCGTCGTTTTCAGCGATCCCCGTTGGGTACATTCTTACTCCCCCGGTCAAAAGAAGATTAAGGATCCCGTTCAGATATGTGGTGGAACGCTTGAGAGGGAGAAACCTGCTCGTTTTCAGCGAGCCGAATGGGGCGAGGGTTACCGTTGATGCGGACGATATACTTTATCTTGAGGTCATAGGCTCGGAGCTTTCCGTTTGCACGAAGACCAATATTGTAAAGACTTTCGGTACGTCGCTGTCCGAAACATATGAAAAGCTTTCGCATGAAAGATTTTACCGATGCCACCGAAGCTTCGTTGTGAATCTTGATCACGTCGTCCGATCCGCGAAATATTATTTTCTGATGGAAAACGGAGAAAAGGTAACGGTAGCCAAGAACAGATACGCGGAAGCAAAGGCGATTCTTGAAGATTTTGTGGGAAAATAGCGTAAATGTTTATCTCGTTTACAGTGAACTTTAATGTTCGCGCACATAAATTCAAATTAAAAATGGGGCTCAGCCCCATTTTTGTTCGCAAACGAACCTATTTGAATTTTAATTATTATTTGCGCCATTGTTATGGCGGCGTAATTGGTTAATTATAGAAATATGAAAGAACGCCATCCCGTTCACAGCTTATACGACCCGTCTGTAGAAAACTGTTGAAAATTTTTGTATATGGGTGTAAAATGATAGCACAATTCTTATATTTTGGAGGGTTAAGAATGCGTAATTCAAAAAGAAACGGTTTCATAAAGAGCCTTACCTCGGTTATCGCCGTGGTTCTTATGCTTGCTCTTATGCTTACCGGATGTACCGATAAGGAAGCGCAGAGCCTCGCAAATACGGCTCAGGGCGTTGCCGATAAGGCACAGACTTCCGCTGACGAAGCGAACAAAAATGCTACATCTGCACAGGATAAGGCAGAGAGCAACTTGGCACAACTCACAGAGCTTGAAAAGCTTGTAATGAGCCTTCCTGACTCTGAAGCTGTAGCTACCGCTATCGCTAACGCTCTCGCTGACTATGTCAAGGGAGATGGCGCATTGGCAAAAGACTCCATCGTTACATACGAGGAAGTAAATAGTCTTCTTGCCCAATACGTAACCGCACAGGCGCTTGAAGAAAAACTTACAGGTGTTGGTACTGACCTTGCGACTCTTAAGACAAAGATCGAAGAAGAGCTTGGAAAAGCTATCAATAAGAATGCTGACGACATTAAGACTGTTAATGCTTGGATCAATGGCGCAGCTGCAACTATCGTTGCGAGCAACGAGTTTAAGACAGCTATTAACACAGCGCTTTCTGATTACATAACAAAAACTGTGTTTGACGAAGGCATTAAGTCTGTCAATGACAAGATCGCGGCTCTTCAGAAGCTTCTTGTGGGCGCAAACTATGATGTAACATCGGCAGAGAATCTCATCGGACAGATCAATGAGGATCTCGCAGACCTTACAACAAAGCTTGCTGCTGTTGAGGCTAAGGTCGACGTAGAACTCAAGGTATCCGAGGCTATCGCCGCTGCAAAGGTTGAGCTTGAGTCTGCGATAAAGAACAAATACCTCGCCGCAACAGAGTTCATCATTGAGAACGATTATAAGTTTGACGATCTTCTTGAAGAATATGAGGCTAAGAAGAACATTTACAACGAGGAAACATACAACGCTCTCATTAAGAACATTAATGATAACAGAGTAAGATTCCGCAGATCCCTTGTAGTTGACTGTGGTCAGGAACACGACGGAGATCGTTGCTGCGCAGTTAAGATCCTTGAAACAGTAACTTCGGCTTCTGCTGAACAGATCAATCTTGCTCAGGCTCTCGCCGCTGCTCTTGATGAGGTTCACTACGTTAACGGTTATGTTGTAATCGAAGACCTCACAGGCAAAGATGAAAAATCCTCAAAGACAGGTCTTGCAAAGGCAAAATCAATTATCGAAACGATCAACGCTCAGATGACAGCCACCGAGATCGTTGAATATGTAAACTCATATAATGACGCAAGCACAGGCAAGGTCAGAGACCTCAAAGAAGAGGTTGATGTTCTTAGCGCAGAGGTTGCAAAGCTTGAGGCGATCAAGACATATGCTGCCGATAACGTAATAACAAGATTCACCGCTATCTCGAACTATGACGCAACAGCAAAGAACTTTGCATCTATAAAGGTCGATATGGCTAAGAAGTATCTTGATGTTGACAGCAAACGTGATACTCTTGAGGCAGAAAAGCTTCTTGCTGACCAGGCTCTTGCCGCTTATATCGAGACACAGTTCGCAAATGACGACGAGAACCCCAACATCGAGAGACTTGTTACCGCTGCCGCATGGGAGCAGTACAGAGCTGCGGGCACAAGAATTGGTGAGCTCCAGATGCTTGATGCTGCTGTAACTGCTTACGTTGCAGAGATCAGCGAGCTCCTCACAGCAAAGGCATACAACGTTGATGCGGGCAAGGCTAACTACCTCTACTCCGATTACGAGACCCTTAAGGCTCTTGCTGACGAAGTAGCAGAGTGGCTTGAAACCTATGTTTCCGTTGAAGCCAACTACGCTGACGTTATCACAAATTATAATGATGACACCACCGATACAACAGAAGACCTTGACCTCGTATACGCTGTTGCATACGCAAAGGCTATGACAGATAAGTTCACAGCTGCTCACGCTGAGAACGGACTCGTTGACGATATCGATGACGTTCTTGATGATGATATCAGCATTGACAACTATGACAAGTTCATGGAAGTATACGAAGCTTACGAGACATGGAAGACCGGCGTTGACCAGAAGAACGTTGAAGCTATCATCGACTACGTTGAGGTTGCTACACTTTCTGAGGACGGACGTCTTGCACAGTTCGAGGGTCTTAAGCTTGCTTATGACGCTCTCAAGAAGGCTCAGGAAGACGTTGTTGCTATCAACAAGAAGATCAGTGATCTTGTTGCTCTTAAGAATAACAACTCGCTTACGATCAACACAATGTCCGTTACCACCACAGGTATCCGTGCGGTACGTAACGATATCGTTGAATGGCTTAACGCAGGACAGATCGCTGTTCCCGCACAGGAAACACCCGATCTCCTTGTTAAGTGGATACTTAAAGCTAACACGGGCAGAAATGACATCGTTTACAAAGTAGATGCTACTCCCATTGATGCAAACTGGGAAATGCTCGATTCCGAGGGATTCCTCTCTGTTCTCACCGCTTACGACGCAATCGTTGCTAATGTTATCGGCGAAGCAAGAACGGATATTCTTCCTTTGATCGAGAACATCGAAGATAGTGAGTATTTCGAGGATTACATCCTCTACCTCTACGATGATATCAAGAATGCTATGATCGCTTACACAGGTTGGGTAGGTAAGTACAATGTTGAGGCTGCCGACCTTGCTGAGTACGATTTCGGTGAGACTTATACGGAAGTCACCGGAATTATCGCGGCACAGCTTATAGCTCTTCTTGAAACAGATAAACGTCTTGAGGATACTATCGACGCAGCTCAGGCTGATTACGCAGAATTCGAGACACTCCTTGAAGAGGCTCTTGCCGATTCTTACACTGTAGGAATTATGGCTAACAAGATCCCCGAGGCATACAAGAAGGCTTCCGATTGGTATAATGAATATATCAACGCAACACTCGGATTCAATGCTACGATCGAAGCATATGAAGACATCCTCGTAAAGAAAGATTATGAAGACATCGTTGATAAGTACGAGGATTATGAGAAACTCGTAGGTGATGCACTTGAGGATTATAAGGTATTCAAGGATCGTCTTGATACAATTACCGTAGGTGACTACAACGTATACGATGCAGCGTTCATTCAGACGCTCGTCGTTGGCAACAACGAAACCCTTATGGGTGCATATCTGCTCAATGTTATCAGTACAATGTCTAAGTACGGCGTAAGCGGTGAGCAGACTGAGCTTCTCGCTACATTCCAGTCCGCAAATATGGATGCAAGATTCAAGACAGATGCTGATGGCGGAGTCAACATGGTAGCTCTTCTCGAGAAACTTTCTAAGATCTACGGCGGACCTTCTAACGTAGATTCTTACGAGTACTTCATCAACCAGCTCGTTGCTGAAGCTGAGGGAATTCGCAATTCCTTCGATGCAAAGTTCACAGCACCTTACATTGTAAGCATCTACTCTCGCAAGGATCTCAAGCCTTTCCGCGATGCATACAATGCTTGGGCAACAAAGTGTGGAATGACTAAAGACACTGCTGCTTACGCAGTTGATGGTATCAATGGTCAGATAGCTGAGTATATTGATCTTCTCAACGATATCAATGATATGGATGAAGCTATCGAAATACTCGAGGGACAGAAGAATAACGAAACAGCAGATGTTATCGCTCTTATCAATGGTCTTGCATCTATCGGCGGTGCTGATAAGGTAACAACTCTTAACAGAACTCAGATCATGACCGCATACAAAGCATACAATGCATGGTACACAGGTGACTTTAACAAGGACGGTGACTTTGCTGAGGCTGATGTATACAAGATCAATCTCGCTGTTACCGATATGTATGTAATTTCCGCAGGACTCAAGGAAACTCTTGATGCATATTACAATGCTCTTGATGCTCTTGATGATAAGATCGATGCTGTTGAGGGTATCGTAGACGCAATTCCCGATGATATTACCGATCGCGCCGCTTACGAAAAGGCTATTAACGACGCTAACAAGGCTCTTGACGAATACTATGCAGCTAACGGCGGAAATACTGACGGTATCGACGCTACGGTAGCAGGTGCTGTCGCTGAGGCTGAAATGAAGCTCGCTATCTACGACGCTATGGCAGAAGCCACTGCTAAGGGACTTACAACTGATCAGCTTGAGGCTCTCGAAGCAGAACTTGAAGCAGCATTCAAGTCCTTCAATGACACCTTCTACGCTGAGAGCACGAATCCTAATGCTCCCATCAATCAGTTCGAGAACAACAAGGCTGACACCTACAAGGCTATCGCTGTTAACTTTGATTTGCATATCGAAAAAGATATTCTTACAAAGACCGCTTATCAGCCTGTAGTTACTCCTTAAGCTGATTGCTGATTAAAAACAAATAATTTTAACCGCCGCAGAGAGATCTGCGGCGGTTTTTTGAGTTTTTCGTTCGACTTTATACGAATACAATCGACGTATATTGAAAAAAATATTTATAAAAAAACACGTTTGCACGTTTTTATTCAATAAGACATATTTTTCCCCATACACGCTTCGACCCTTATTTCAGATAGGACAAGCTATAATAATAACGGAGATGATATTATTAATATTTATATTAATTCAGGGGGTAGTATGTATAAAAAAAGAGAAGATCCAGCGGTCGCCGAAAAAAAGCAATTAAAGCTAAGTGAGCTTTGGGGGGCGCTTGTCGGAGACAGGGAAAGGGCAAATGAAAGACTTATCGGGATAATTACAGGCATCGCATTCGGATTTGCCGCATATTTTCTCGGACAGTGTGAACTGTTGTTTTCAACCTTTCCGCTCGGGATCGCGCTTCTTTGCGCGGCGGACAGGCATTTGCCGTATATTTTAGCGGGGCTTTGTTTATCATCGCCGTCTCTTGAAATAAGTCCTGCCGTTACAGTCGTTACCTATATTGTTATAGCTTTTATCAGAATATTTACGAAGCTTTTATTAAGCAGCGATAAAAGCTCTAAAAAAAGCGATCTGAAGGCAAAATATACCGCATCAGAATGGGTAGATTCGCTGAGAAAGGCATATTTAACGCTTTTCTCTGAAAGCGTTTATCTCAGAATGGCATCCGCTTGTATCGGCGCGTTCTGCCTTTCTCTTTACGCTATTATATTGGGCGGATTCAGATATTACGATCTCTTTGGCGCATTTTTCGCAATAGTAACGGCGCCTGTCGCGACCTTCGTTTTCTCGGCTCATTTTGAAAAAAGCCTGAAAGGAACAAGGCTTTATGAGCTTGGAACCCTGGCTTTACTTGCGGCGGTGACCTATTCCGTTAGATATGTAAGCTTTTTTGGAATATACGTTGGAGCGTTTCTTGCTTTTTTCTCCACTCTTTGTATCGGAAGGAGAAAAGGGATACTCGGAGGCTGCGTCGCGGGACTTTTTCTCGGTCTTGCCTTCAGACCCATCTATGCTCCGCTTTTTGTGCTTGAAGCCGCGGCTGCGGGTGTGCTTTGGAACATCTCGGCTTTAGCTGCCGCAACTGCGGGATGCGTTGTAGGAACTATATGGGGCGTATATGTCAACGGATTTTCGTCACTGTCCGAGCTATTGCCCGCGTTTCTTTGCGGAGCTATGGTGTTTGGCGCGGCGGACAGGCTTTCTCTTATTACGGACAAGCCTGAGCTTATAAGGATACGGGATGAGGACAGAGCGTCGCTTGAGGCGCTTGTTAAAGAGCAGATAAATACGTCTGATGAGGCTTGTATGAAGCGGCTTTCAAATATGTTTTCGGAGCTTGCGGGGGCTTTTTATAATCTGAGTGACAGATTGCGTCGCCCCGCGGCGCTCGATCTTAAACAAATGTGTGATGGGGTCTTTGACAAGCATTGTATTGAATGTCCTCGACGAGAGCTTTGCTGGGGGGTGGAATACAGCTCTACGCTCGACGTCCTTAACCGTATCACGGCAGACCTTCATATGAAGGCGAGAGCGGATGTTTCTGCGGTTCCTGAGTATTTAAGAGAACGGTGTTACGTTATGCCTAATATTATATCGGAGATCAACGAAAATTGCGCAAGGCTCACAGAGCACGCGCTTCTTTGCGACAGAACGGGTATTTTTGCGCTTGACTATGACGGTGTTTCTCGGTTGCTCTCAGAAGCGCTTGAATCGGGACGCGCGGATTATATAATAGACGAAAGCTCAGCGGCAACCGTAGCCGAGCTTTTGAAAAAGCTTAGATTTTCTTATACGGGAGTGATAGCTTACGGGGGAAGAAGAAAAACGCTCGCTGTCAAGGGTCTTGACGCGTCAAGAGCTAAGGTTGGCACAAAGAATTTACGGGAACATCTTGAAAAGGCAATGGGCATGCCTCTCGCCGAGCCCATATTCACACCTGTTGGAAGCTGTTTTGATATGATGGTATCGTCAAGGCGAAGGTTTTCCGCCAAAAGCACGACTTTCTCATTAAATTCGCTTGTCGGTAACGGTGGCGGAAACTATTGCGGAGATACAGTGAGCTCTTTTGAAACGGACTCGGATTATTATTATTCTCTTTTGAGTGACGGAATGGGGGCGGGGAAAGAAGCGGCGTTTACGTCAAGAATATCCTCTATGTTCCTTGAAAAAATGCTCTCAGCCAATAACCGCAGCGAAACATCCATAAAGCTGCTTAACAGCTTTATGAGTGAGCGTGACGGAGGTGCAAGACATGAATGCTCGGCAACGGTCGATCTTTTTGAATTTGACCTTATTTCAGGCAGAGCGGCAGTTCTTAAAAGCGGCGCGGCGCCGACATTTATAAAGCGCGGCTCAAATTGCTTCAAGCTTCAATCAAAGACCTTGCCGCTTGGTATCATAGATACGCCGGATATTGAGCGTATAAGCTTTGACGTTGAGACCGACGACCTTATCATAATGGTAAGCGACGGAGTAACTCAAAGTAACGATTGTCCTTGGCTTGTTTCAATGCTCAACACGGAGACTTTCCGCTCGTCCGAGGAGATAGCGAGAAAGATCGCCGAGAAAGCGCGAGAGATCGGAAGCGAGGACGATATAACAGTCACCGTAATTGAAATATCAAAATATCAATGATCATATGATCTGCTCCTTTCGGGGCAGATCTTTTTTTGTGTAATTATATATAAAATTTTAAATAGTTCCCCATACGGTTGCAAAAAGTATTCAAATGTGATATAATATAATATCAAGAAAATTTGGAGGAATTATGATCTTTTGGGAATTTAATTTCGGCGCTATATCATGGAAGCTTATGCTTGAGCTTCTTTTGAGAATAGCTGTTGCCGGTCTGTGCGGAGCCATTGTCGGCTTTGAGCGAACAAAAAGGCTTAAAGAGGCAGGACTCAGAACGCATTGTGTTGTTGCGATAGCGGCGGCGCTTGTAATGATAATATCAAAATACGGTTTTGCCGATCTTTCTATGTACGACAGCGCGGGAAAGCTTTTGCAAAATGAATTTTTCGCGGGAACAAAGGGCGTTGACGCGTCGCGTATGGCGTCGCAGGTCGTCAGCGGAGTAGGATTTCTCGGCGCGGGCGTTATCTTTAAGAACGGAAGCGTCGTAAGGGGGATCACGACCGCTGCCGGCATATGGGCGACTGCCGCTATCGGTATGGCTCTCGGTTCTGGAATGTATATCGTCGGTGTGTTTACAACGCTTTTCGTAATGCTGATACAGATAGTGTTACATAAATTCAAGGTCGGAAACGACGCTTTTAATACGAACGAGATAACCATAAAAATGGTCGATACGCCCGAGTCAAGAGCTTTTTTGGCGGAAGAGCTTAACAAACAGGCTCCTCTCCATATAAGCAGTAAGGTTTCCCGCGACGGTGAGCTTAAGATAATTCAGCTGACGATGAAGGTTACAGGGCCGTTCCCACCCGAAAAAATGATGGAGCTAATAGATAAGTATCCGGATATTAGATCTATAACTATGTAAAAAATAAAAAGCGGGAATACCCGCTTTTTATTAGGATTTTGTATGAAAAAAATTTTGTTAAAATTTATTTTTGCTTTTGTTTTTATTTTTTCTATATTATGCTTTTCTTCGTGTACAACCGAGCTTCCGCCAGAAAATTATTCGGAAGAGGCTCCCCCGCATATTGAGGAAGATGACGGGCTTTTGCATATAGCAAGAGACGGATATTCGGAATTTAATATAACCTATTCAGAAAGAGCGGATTCCGACACGATAGCGATTGCGGAGGATCTCAGAGACCGGATATTTGCCAAAACCGGTGTCGAGCTTCAAGTGAAAAGTGATTATGTTTCACGTGTTGAGGATATTTCCGAGGAGATCCCCGAAATCCTCATAGGCCTTACTAACAGAAAAAGCTCTGTTGAGTTTAATAAGAAAATCGATATTCTCAGGTTTGCAGTGAAAATTACTGACACTAAAGTGGTAATCATAGGTAAAAGCATTGAAGCGATAGCTCTTGGAGTAAACTTCTTTTGCGACAAATATCTCGGAATGGGCGCGTCGATCCTTGGCAACGGTGAGTGGGCTATCGAAAAGGGTACGGAGCATATTGGAGAGCCGTTGACAGATAGCGCGCAAAATCTTATGGGTGAGCGGATGAATTTTATTGCCAACGGAGAGAGATTTGCCACCATAGGAGAGAAAATTCAGGGTGGATGCATAAGT
The DNA here is from genome assembly GCA_045652645.1 of Eubacteriales bacterium. Lineage (GTDB taxonomy): Bacteria > Bacillota > Clostridia > Oscillospirales > CAG-272 > RGIG3994. The sequence continues at coordinate 21,923 of JAZRUP010000031.1, forward strand.
GAAGGTCATTATTATTCCTTTGTGAGATCAAATGAAGGGGTTGAAACTTACCGTATCGTAAAATTTGACATGAAGGATATGAGCATTGTCAATATAGGTTCGGAACTTTATACGGGTGATGGGCTCGAGCTTGAATATGATGCGAGCGTTTTCGGTATTGCGATATTAAATGCTTATGAAAATGCGAAAACAATACAGTATGTAAATACGTTAGGACTCACACCGTCAAGCGCAGTCGAATCAAAAATAGATATTAAAATGGCTACATATATTGGTAACGGCGCATATGCCGCCATTGAGAGGCAAAGCGGAGATCTTATTTTTCTTAACGAAAGCTTGAACGAAACTTCAAGATACGATATTTTGTTGACAAATGTTAATGGTGTTACCAGTGATGACAGATTTATTTATCTTTTAGGGGAGTTTGACGGCGAAACAGTAATAGCGGCTTACACAAGCGGCGGGGATCTTATTAACACGATAAATCTTGACCTTGCGGGAAAAACGCCGACTAATATAGAGGAGTACAACGGTCAGTTCCTTGTAGGATTTAACACGCAAAGCGGAGGCGAGCTTTACAAATTTAAGGTTGAAGTTGAATAAAAAAACGGGACGCGAGGGGCTCCGCCCCATAACTCACTTAAGAAACTTTTTTCAAAAAAATTAAATAAGGCTTCTCCATTTAGATGAGGCCTTCGCTTTGCCGTGAAAAAACCACGCTGTCGGCGTGGTTTTTTTCGTTTATTCTTCGTTAGCGACGACGGCGATTCCAAGCTCGGCAAGAGCGTTGGGATCTCCGGGCGCGGGGCATTTAGACATAAGCTCGGATGCGTTCTGTACCTTCGGGAAGGCGATAACATCGCGCAAGCTGTCGGCGCCGGACATAACCATAGCGAGACGGTCAAGTCCCATACCGGAGCCTCCGTGGGGA
>JAZRUP010000032.1:0-13564 GCA_045652645.1 Eubacteriales bacterium
TCGCGTGACGATCATACCTGCGGCTGTCCTCTCTGTACGCTTTACCGTAAGCTCGAGGAAAACGAGCTTGATCTTATACTCGGCGCGTCTATGATGGAGCCCGATATAAGAATAATGACAAATAAAACGGGCTTCTGCAAGACCCATTACGATATGATGTTCGTCAGAAAAAACCGCCTCGGAATGGCGCTGACACTTGAATCTCATCTTAACGAGCTGCAAAAAGAGATAAAAAATCCGCTTATCGGAAAAGTCGGCGAAAAGCCTGCCGCGAGAATAGCGAAGCTTGAGGAGTCATGCTACATATGCGGCAGAATTGAGTATAATTTCAGCCGAATGATAGAAACGGTCGCTTATCTCTATGAGGTCGATCCCGAATTTCGTGAGAAATTCGCGGCTCAGCCGATGTTCTGCCTGCCACATTACAGGCGTATGCTCGAAACTGCGCAGAAAAAACAGAATAAAAAGGTATTTCCCGCTTTCGCAAAGCAGGCGGCACTCATCGTTGAAGGATATATGGACGAGCTTACCGAGTACGTTTCGTGGTTTTGCAAGAAATTCGATTACAGATACGAGGAGGAGCCGTGGTATAATTCCAAGGACTCCGTTGAGCGCGCGATGAAATTTTTGCGCTCCGATATCCATAGACCACCGGAAAAGAAAACTTCTCAAAAAAATTAATGCAAGGTTAAATCATGTTAGATCTTTTAGCGCTTCAAAAGGAATTTATATTAAAGCATCTGCGCGAGGGTGACACCGCCGCGGATTTTACTATGGGAAATGGATACGATACCGAGTTTCTCTCAAGAGCTGTAGGGGAGAACGGAAAGGTCTATGCTTTTGACATTCAAAAGCAGGCTGTAGAGTCAACACGAGCAAGACTCGCGTCGGTAAACTGCCCCGAAAACTACACACTGATACTCGATTCGCATCACAACGCGAAAAATTATATAGACGGAAAGATCAAGGCGGGAATGTTCAATCTCGGCTGGCTTCCCGGCGGTGATAAAAGCATAACGACTCTCCGAGAAACAACGCTCCCCGCGATCGAGGCTGCGATCTCGCTTCTCGATACCGACGGAGTGCTGACCGTCGCGGTCTACCCCGGTCACGCCGAGGGTGACGCCGAAGGAAAGCTTGTTGAGGAATATCTCGCGACGCTTCCGCGTTGGCACGTTTGCGCGACGCAGATAAGGATATTAAATTCGCCGACATCTCCGTTCTTTCACGTTATAGAAACAAAATAAAACAATAAAGATATTATATTACAGAGGAAACAAATGAACAATAATCAAGGAAATCGACCCGAGGACAGACCTCAGCGTCCTCCGATGACTCCGGAAGAGAGAAAGAAATACGAGGAACGAAAGCGCGCTTATTTCGAGGCGAAAAGACGTGCCGAGGAAGAACATAAACGGGATGTCAGACGTAAGGCGGTCATAATTACGGCTTTCGCGTTGACGTTTGCTATTGTTTTCGGTGTCGCGGCGATAATAATTTCCTCATCGCTGAAAAAGGACGAGCCGAAGGATCCCGAATACTTTACTTACTATATAGGAGAGAACACGAAAAAGGTTGAATATGACAAGGCGCTTAGAAACGGTGTTATCTGTATAGACGTAAGGGAGCTTAAATCTGAGCTTGGGCTTGCCGAAAGCGCGAAGACCTCAAACGCCGTTACCTTTACCGCTGACACGGGAAGCTCCGTTGTGTTTACTGACGGCAGTCGTGAGGCTATCGTAAACAGCGTTAATAACGTGGAAATGCCCGTAGAGGCTATCGTCAATTCAAAGGAATGCTCGGTTTCGCTTGAAACCGTAGCGAGTATTTTTGACGGAATAACGGTAACGAAAAAAGTTAACAGAGTCATAATAGAAAAAACAGACAAGGTAGATATTTGCGCGAGAGGAGACATTCCGCTGAGTCCTATCATAAGCTTTATATTAGATCTTGATGAATATGAGGCGTATATGAATCCAACAGGCGAACAGAGAGACGCGTTTTTAATGTTGGTCAATAAGGAATACCTTCTCGGAGAGGAGAATTACGTTCCTGATGATCTTGTCACTCTTGACAGCAAATATTGTGTAAACACCAAGACAAATCAAATGAACGCGACCGCGGCGAAGGCGCTCGAGGCTATGCTTATTGAACTTTGGGAGGATACCGGGGATATAAGCATTACGGGAACGAGCGGATACCGTACGTATGAATATCAGCAAGGGCTTTTCGATAAATACGTAAGCCAGGAAATGGCGAAGGGTTACAGTGAATCCGAGGCGATTGCGCGTGCCCATAAATATTCCGCTATTCCGAGAGCGAGCGAGCACCATACGGGTCTTGCTATGGATCTTTACGATACGGATTACGGTGATCTTCTTAATTTTGATTCCACGGGTTGCTTTACGGACAGGGATACATATGAATGGCTGCTTGCGAATTCATGGAAGTTCGGATTTATTTTGCGTTATCCTGAGGAGGACGAGGATATTACGGGATATTCGTTTGAGTCGTGGCATTTCCGCTTTGTTGGACGTTATCACGCGCAGAAGATCATGCTTTCGGGCTTGACGCTTGAAGAATATCTTGAAACGCTTAACGAATGAGGTGAAAAATGGACGAAAAAAATTATACTTTGACTGAGGAGCCCTCGACGGAAGCTTCAGAATGTGATATACCCGAACGACGTTCGGTCGAAGTGACGATAAAAAAGCGTACGGACGTTCAAATAAAGGGAGATCATCACGAAAAAATGATAGCCGTTATGTCGGTTATGCTGTTTGTTTTTACAATTATACTTGTTTTGGCGATCACGCTGATAAATTCCATCAAAACAACGGGGGATGACGGAAATGAGACCGATCCCGACTCATCCGAGGTTGGCGGAAGCGTTGACGGCGGCAATTTTGAGAATGAGGGAACTATAAACGACTACAGAGATAAGCCATCGATATCCTCTCACCAAAACGCGGCGGAAAGCACGACGGCATACCGTCCGACGGGCAGCGCGGCAAAAGCAATAAAGGTACAAACGGGAGAAGATAAGGACGGCATAACCTCGAAAGCCGCGTTGCTGTATGACGCGACAACGGGAACGATCGTCGCGGGAAATGCTATTGACGATCAAATTGAGATCGCGTCGATGACGAAGGTCATGACACTTATAGTTGCTTGTGATCTTATAAAGTCCGACGATATGTATAAGGAAGTCAAGATAACGTACGATCAGGCGCGCATGGAGGGATATTCCACCTGCTACATAAACAAAAACAATACCCCCGAAACCGTTTACGTTGTCGATCTGCTTTACGGCCTGATACTTGAATCGGGCGCTGATTGCGCGTACGGTCTTGCCGAGTCTCTTGCGGGCAGCGAAAGCGCGTTTGTTGAAAAAATGAACGCAAAAGCGGCGGCTATCGGAATGTCGAACACAAAATTTACAAATTGCGTAGGCAAAGACGATTACGGTAAAAACTATTCAACGATGAGAGACGTTGCGACTATGCTCAATTATGCTATGAAAAACGTGCTTTGCTACAATATACTTACCACGGAAAAATGGATACCTGTGGGAGATTATGATTACGCTTATCTTGCGGACGGCTCGTATGAGGTCAGGTCGATGGTCCATGCGGGCATAAAAAAGCAGAATATCGGATCTGTCAGTTTCCTCGGGGGCAAGAGCGGAAACGAGATAAACGCGGGATTCTGCCTTGTCAGCGCGGGTGAGTATTCGGGCAAAACTTATATCTGCGTAACGGCGGGACATGCTTCAAGCTCATACGCCGATACCGCTTATATTTATAAAAATTACGTTAAATAACAAAAAACGGACTAAATCAAGGATCTAGTCCGTTTTTTGCGTTATGACGAGAGCTTTTCGCGGCGTTTGTTTATAAAGTAGATAATTAGGTCGAGTGAGACTATCGAGAGATTGAGGCAGTACATAAAAAGAACGTAATTTGTCTGTCCGCCGATTATTTTGCTGGTGATCCCGGCGATATAACCTACAATTATAGCTACAATGAACACAACGCTCTTACCGCCCGTTGATCTCGATTTGATGCTTTTATAGACCGAGATAGGCCACGAAATGCCGAAGCAGACGAGCATAATGATTTCGAAAATTTCTTTCATAACACAATACCTCTTTAATTTTTTATTTTATTATATTATACACTTGACAAACGCAAAAGTAAAATATATAATATTTATATAATTAATAGGTTTTACCTATGATTCGGAGGAGTTATGGAGCTTCAGAAATTAAGACAGTTTTATACCGTTGCCAAATATCAGCATATGACGAGGGCTGCGGAGGCGCTTTATATAGCGCAACCGTCGCTGACGCAGGCTATCGCCTCGCTTGAGCGTGAGCTTGGGGTCGAGCTTTTCGTCAAGCGTGGAAGAAATATATTTTTAACGGAATACGGCGAATATTTAAAAAGCAGGCTCGACACTCTGCTTCCCGAGCTTGATTCGCTGCCGACTGAGCTTCAAAACATGAAAAACGGCGTGACAAAGCGAGTAAGGCTAAATATTTTGGCGGCATCGACGTTTGTGATCAATGCCATCGTCGCGTACAGACAGATAAATCCCGACGTCGTGTTCGATTTTGAGCAGAGCGCGGAGAAAAAGAATTGCGATATCGTTATAACCACGAACGTCGGCGGCAGAAAAACTCCGAAAAATTATGTCAAGAGGACAGTCAAGGACGAGAGGATATATCTCGCTGTACCGAAAACCTCCGTTTACGGAGAACGTGAGGAGATCGCGCTTGACGAGGTCAGGGAAGAGGACTTTGTAATGCTCTCAAGCTCGCGCCTTTTTGGTGTTATCTGTAACAGATTCTGCTCGGAGGCGGGATTTGTGCCTAAGGTGCTTTTTGAGTCGGACTCGCCGAGCGCGGTGCAGAATATTATCAGTACGGGAACGGGTGTCGCGTTCTGGCCCGAGTATTCCTGGGGCAAAATAAATAATGATAACGTAAAGCTTATTACGATAAGCTCGCCCGATTGCCGCCGAGAGCTGATAACGGAGCTTTATTCGACTCACGAACGATCGAAATATGCCGAGGATTTTTACGATTTTCTGCAAGGAGAATTTTCGGGAAAATAAAAAAAGCGCAGTAGCGTCTGCGGTATAAACGCGGCGAATAATATATTGGGGATAATTTTTATAACCGGAGCCGTTCTTTCGTTTTAAATTATATTATAATGGAGAATTATTTATATAAACTAAAAAACAGACACTGTGAAGTGTCTGTTTTTTAGGGTTGTTTTATTTTGAAAACAAAAAGTTTATAAGACCTACAGCCCCGACGATGAGTCCGATAACTATAAAGATAACGAGCATTCCGATCCCCATATAGCTGAGATTATCAACGAAATTACCGAGATCGAATATTATTTTGGAAGTGTTTTCGGTGGCTGTAAGAGCGATATTAGATAAAAAATTCATAATTCTTAATACTCCTATCTTAAGAGAAGAATTTCAAAATGATTCCGCCCGCGATAACGGAGGCTATCTGACCCGAAACGTTGACTCCGATGGAGTGCATCAGGAGGAAGTTCTGGGGATCCTCTTCAAGTCCCATCTTATGAACGATACGTCCCGACATCGGGAAAGCGGAAATACCCGCCGCGCCGATCATAGGATTGATCTTCTTTTTGGAGAAAAGGTTGATAAGCTTTGCGAACAGTACGCCGCCCGCCGTGTCAACAACGAACGCGATAAGTCCGAGACCGAGTATGAGGAGCGTGTCGAGCTTGAGGAACTTGTCTGCCGTCATATTGAAAGCAACCGAAATTCCGAGGAAGATCGTGATAAGGTTTGCAAGCACCTTCTGCGCGGTCTCCGAGAGAGAATCGAGAACTCCGCACTCACGGATAAGGTTACCGAACATAAGGAATCCGATAAGCGCCGTTGCCTGAGGAACGATCGCCGAGGCAACTACCGTAATGATTATGGGGAACATAATTCTTGTCAGCTTGCTGACGGATTTCTGCTCGTAAGGCATACGGATCTTTCTCTCCTTCTTCGTTGTCAGAAGCTTGATAACGGGAGGCTGAATGATGGGAACGAGAGCCATATAAGAATATGCCGCGACGGTGATAGCGCCGACGTATTCGGATTTAAGCGTATTCGCGACCGCGATGGACGTGGGACCGTCCGCCGCACCGATGATAGCGATGGATGCTGCGTCCTTGATGTTGGGGAAGAATACGCTCGCCATACAGAGGGTAAAGAAGATACCGAACTGCGCGGCGGCGCCGAAGAGCATAAGCTTCGGGTTTGAGAGGAGCGGACCGAAGTCGATCATAGCTCCGATACCGATAAAGAGAAGCAGAGGGAAGAGCTCGTTAGCGATACCGGCTTCATAAAGCTCTCTGATAGGTCCTGTCAACGCATCTGAAAGCGGAATGTTTACAAGTATCGTTCCAAATCCCATGGGGAGAAGGAGCGAGGGCTCCATTTCTTTCTTTATGGCGAGGAAAACAAGCAGACAGCCGATAGCTATCATTACTATATTCTGCCATGAAAATCTCAATAAGTTACTGTAAAGAATATCCATAACTTAAATCATCCTTCCTTCGGTTTAGCCGATGAGAAGCAATACAGCGCCTGTTTCGACTGACGCGCCTCTGGTTGTAACGACCTGAGTTACAGTGCCCGCCTTCGGAGCCTTGATCTCGTTTTCCATCTTCATAGCCTCGATAATGAGGAGAACGTCTCCGACATTGACCGATTGTCCCGCTGATACGTTAATGCTGATGATAGTTCCCGGCATTGGAGCAGTTACGGGATCGCCAGAGCCGGTTACGGCGGGGGCTGCGGGAGCAGCCTCCGCTTTAGGAGCTGCGGCAACGGGTGTTGCGGCTGCAGGTGCCGCGGGAGCTTTGGGAGCTATCGCTTCGTATTCATCGAGAAGCATAGCCTTTCCTTCTTCGACCTCAACCTCGTAAACACGGTTGTTTAATGTTATTTTGTATTTCATAGTTAAATCTATGGCTTTCGCGCAAGCGAAAGCTTCCTTTCTTTGTGGAATTGGGGCTGGTTTTGCGAAGCAAAATCGCACCCCTCAAGGGGGCGAAAGCCACAAAACACGGTTTGAAAATTTATTTTCAAACTATCTCCTTTATTGAAATGAATCGAAGCTCATTAAGCGGTTTTCCCGTTTTGTCGGCAACGATCGCCATAAGCATAGCGGCGGTTTTAGGGTCAACGTTGTGGAGCTTTATTTTACCCGCAGAGCCGGGTGCTGTGGGAGCTGCGGAGGGGAGCGCCGTGATCTCGGGCTTTTTCTCCTCGGTTGTCGTGAAATTTTGATTTTTTGCGGCTTTTTTCAGCATAATAGCCTTGCGGATGACCATAGCTATAACGATCATCGCAAAAGCGGCAACCAAAGCTATCGTGATGTATTTATCAAGCGTAGCCCGTGATATTTTAAGTGTATTTACAGCTAAGAGAGCTAATATATTCATATTGTACCTCCCTCAGCACTCTTCAATGGTGTAGACCGCTTCATTTTCTTCCTTTGCTCGGCGGTGATCAAAGAATTTTTCAGCGAGATTTGGGAATGCGATGTAGCTTAAAACGTCCTCATCTGATCTTGCGATGCCTTCGAGCTTCTTCCTCGTGTCGTCAACGATTGGAGCGAGTGTATCGGCGAAGCGACCCTCAAGCGGCTTCTCGTCGCCGAGAATGTGAGCCTTGATCTCGGGATCGATGGGAGCGGGAGTAGTTCCGTACTCGCCGCGGCAATACGCCTTTATCTCCTTGGAAACGTTCTTATAGCGCTCGCCGTCAATGACGTTGCGTACAGCCTGAACTCCGACCATCTGGGATGTGGGAGTAACGAGCGGAGGATAACCCATGTCCGCGCGTACCTTGGGAGTTTCAAGGAGAGCCTCCTCGAATTTATCGAGAGCGTTCATTTGCTTGAGCTGGCTCATAAGGTTCGAGAGCATGCCGCCCGGAACTTGATAGGTGAGGCACTGCGTGTCTGTCGCGAGAGCCTTGGCCATAAGAGTTCCGTCGGCAACGTACTCGTCGCGAACGCCCTTGAAATAATCCGCCATAGCCTTTGTCGCCTCGTCGTTGAGGTCGACCTCGTATCCGAGCTGACGGAGTGCGTACGCAAGAGTTTCCGTCGCGGGCTGTGATGTTCCGCCCGAGAAAGGAGAGATCGCGGTATCAATAATATCGCATCCTGCCTCAACTGCCTTAAGATACGTCATAAACGCAAGACCCGTTGTCGAGTGAGTGTGAAGGTCGATGGGGAGATCGACCGCATCCTTTATTGCGGACACAAGGTCGTACGCTTCCTTCGGCCCCATAATGCCCGCCATATCCTTGATACAGATGGTGGATGCGCCCATTTGTTTGAGTTCCTTTACCATTTCAACGTATTTGGCGTGTGTGTGGACCGGAGAGGTCGTGTAGGAGATAGTACCGGACGCGATACCGCCCGCGTTGACTGTCGCTTCCATCGCGACCTTCATATTTTTTACGTCGTTTAGCGCGTCGAAGATACGTATGATATTCATACCGTTTTCGATAGCTTTTGTAACGAACAGCTTGATGAAATCGTCAGGATAATGGGAATAACCGAGCACGTTTTGCCCACGAAGCAGCATCTGAAGCTTTGTATTTGGCATTTTTGCCTTTATTTTACGAAGTCTTTCCCAAGGGTCCTCGTTCAGATAGCGCAGGCATACGTCAAAGGTAGCTCCACCCCAACATTCTGCGGCGTAGTATCCCGCTTTATCTATTGTTTCGAGCATCGGCTCGAATTTTTCAAAAGGCAAACGCGTAGCTATTAATGATTGGTTTGCGTCACGCAAAACGGTTTCCACAAATTGAACTTTTTGTGCCATTGTATACCTCTATGTATAATATTTCTTCGTTTTTTTATGAAAAAATGGCTACGAGACTTTTCCCGTAGCCATTTTAACGGGAGCATATTGGCTTGATTTAACCGTATAAACTCCGTGTTTGTTTTTTATCAATCTTCGTCAACCTCGCAAAGGATCTTCTCCTTGCAGTTGGGACATACCATATCCTCGGCAATGTCGATATCCTCAAAAACTATCGTTTCGCCGCATGAGGGGCAGGTGACCTCAAAGCCGTCGTCGCAATCGCAACAATCGTCGCAATCGTCGCAGTCACAGCAGTCGCAATCACCGTCAATATCGTAAACCTCTTCCTCAAGAGCGCCGAGATCCTCGTCGAGCTCCTCAATGTAATCGTTAAGGTACTGAAGATCTTCATCGGTCTCTGTCTGCGCGTTTGCGATGTCGCCTACGATGTCGATAAGCGCGTCGATAAGCTTGCCCTCGGCTGTTGTTTTATCAAGTCCGAGACCTTCGGCAAGACCCTTAAGATATGCTGCCTTTTCGATGAGAGTCATATTAAATTCTCCTTAAATTTTTAATTGTTTTGAAACAGATCAAGCGCGACCCAGGTATTCTCCGGTGCGGGTATCGATCTTAACGAGCTCGCCTTCGTTGATGAAGAGCGGGACCTTGATCTCTGCTCCTGTTTCGAGAGTTGCGGGCTTGAGTGTGTTCTGAGCAGTGTTTCCTGCGAAACCGGGTTCTGTGGATGCGATGAGAAGATCAACGAATGTGGGGGGCTCAACGTCGAATACGTTACCCTTGTAAGAAATGATCTTGCACATCATCTCTTCCTTGACGAACTTAAAGTTGTCGGGAAGCTTGTCGCTGTTAAGGGGAAGCATCTCATATGTTTCCATATCCATAAAATAATAGAGATCTCCGTCGTTGTAGGAGTACTGCATCTCTTTTCTTTCGATGTATGCGTTCTCATACTTGTCCGTGGGGCTGAAGGTCTTTTCAACAACCGCTCCGGAAATTACGTTTTTGAGCTTTGTACGAACAAAAGCCGCGCCCTTGCCGGGTTTGACGTGCTGGAATTCGATGACCTGATAAACTCCGCCGTCCATTTCAAAAGTGATGCCGTTCTTAAAATCGCCAGCTACTACCATAAAATAATACCTCCGTACCGCTTCTGCGGCTTAATTTTTTTCAAAATTTACAGTCGGCAGACGATGCCGCTACATAGATATTTATATTTTACACTATTTTTAGCTTTTTTGCAAGAGGGTAAACGCTATTTTTTTGAAAAAACGAAAAAAATATGCAAAAAAATGTTCTAAAACTTAAAAAAGGTTGACAAAAGAAAAAAAACGGGCTATAATATTATATTGATATATTATGCTTATAACGGAGGGCGAACCATGCTTAAGAGTATGACCGCATTCGGACGAGCGTCCGCAATTATCGAAGGACGTGAGATAACAGTTGAGATTCGTTCTGTTAACAACAGATATTTTGATTGCTCGGTGAAAATGCCGCGTTCGCTTGGCTTTACTGAGGATAAGATCAAGCCCTATCTTTCGGGTAAGGGAATATCGCGCGGAAAGGTTGACGTATATATAAGCGTTGAGCGCGAGGGAACCGAGCCGCAGGGGCTTGATATCGATGAGGAATACGCCGCGGCTTACGTATCGGCGCTTCGCGAGCTTCAAAAGAAGTTCAAGTTGAAGAACGATATAAGCGTTATGCGGGTCGCTGCTGACAGAAACGTATTTACACTCAAGAAGCCGGAGGTTGACGGTGAGAGGGATTGGAACGACATTTCGTCCGTTCTTTCAGATGCCGCCGATGCGTTTATAGCGGCAAGAGCCGCGGAGGGCGCCCGTATCGAGTCTGATCTTCGAGAGAAGCTTGAGGGGATCTCGAAGCTCGTTGACGAGATCGAATCTCTGTCCGAGAAGGATATAGATAACGCGAGAGCGCGAATTGAGGAGAGACTACGCAAATTCCTCGCTGATATGAAGATATCGGCGGACGAGTCGAGAGTGCTTACCGAATGCGCGGTGTATGCTGACCGTATCGCTATCGACGAGGAGCTTGTCAGACTTCGCTCGCATTTCAAGGCGTTCGATACTATACTTGAGGCAAACGAGCCCGCGGGACGCAAGCTTGATTTCCTTATGCAGGAGATGAACCGCGAGATAAATACTATCGGTTCAAAATGTCAGAACGCGCCTGCGGCGCAGACTGTAGTAGCCGTTAAATGCGAGCTTGAAAAAATAAGAGAACAGATACAGAACATAGAGTAGTATTTGAAAGATGGATCTTTCAAAACGTGTTTTGCGGCTTTGAGGTCTTAATAACCGCATTTTCTAAGCAAAAACAGCCGCAATTTCACGGGGAAGAAAAATGAGGTCACTATTATGAAATTCATTAACATAGGCTTCGGAAACATGGTCGCTGCGGAGAGAGTCATAGCTCTCGTCAGTCCTGATTCCGCGCCCGTCAAAAGACTTATGCAGGACGCAAAGGATACGGGAAGAACGATAGACGTATCTTGCGGACGAAGAACCAGATCGGTTATTATAACCGACACGGAGCACGTTATACTTTCGGCTCTCCAGACGGAGACCATTGCAAAACGCCTGTCTGACGGCGATACCGAGGATGTCGAGGAGGACGAAGAATGAGAAGAGGAGTTATACTCGTCGTTTCGGGTCCCGCGGGCAGTGGAAAGGGGACCGTTTGCAAGCTCCTCAGGGAGAGTGGGGATTTTGAGCTTTCGGTGTCGAGGACAACGAGAACACCTCGTCCCGGAGAGGTTGACGGAAAGGACTATCTTTTTGTCACTAAGGATGAGTTCTTAAAATATATTGCCGATGGAGATTTTCTTGAATACAATCAGTATTGCGGAGAGTATTACGGAACTCCCAGAAGCACCGCTGAGGCGCATATAGCGGCGGGACGCAACATAATACTTGAAATAGACGTTAACGGAGCCGAGCAGGTCAAGTCGAAATGTCAAGACGCAGTCCTTGTGATGCTTATGCCCCCCACGTTCAGTGAGCAGGAGGCAAGACTCAGAGGACGAGGAACTGAGACCGAGGAAAAGATAAGATCGAGACTTGAGAGGACCCGAGAGGAGCTTAAAAAGCTCGATAATTACGACTACATAGTCTATAATTACGACGGAGAGATAGAAAAAGCGGCAGAACAGCTGAGAGCGATAGCCGAGGCTGAGCGTTGTTCAAGACGCAGGACCCAAAACGCCGCGGAAAAGTACTTTGCTAATAAAAATTAACACATAACATAAATTGAATCGTAAGGAGAACACGAGCCATGATGATCAAACCAACTATACAGGAATTAACAAAGGGTGAATACAACCGTTACGAGCTGGCGATAGCAACAGCTAAGGGCGCAAGACTTATAACCGATGAATACGTACGTCAGCGTACGGAGGCGGAGCGCGCCGCAGGTGTTAAGGAAGGCGAGCGTCCCGCGCCCAATATGATAGATAAAGAACTTAAGGACGAAAAAGCGGTAAGACTTTCCATTGACCGCATCAACGCCGGTAATTTCGTTATCGTCGAGGAAAAAGAAGAAAACTAAGTTATGCCGGGCATAACTGTAAAAGCTTCGGAGCGGGATGCTTGCGGATATGCTGGAGTATATCTGCTTGACATCCCGTATTCCGCCGATCGGATGTATGATTATTATATTCCCCCGGATCTGCGCGACACCGCGACACCCGGGGCGTTTGTCGTTGTTCCGTTCGGCAGCGGAAATCGAAAGCGAAGCGCGGTTATTGCAGAAGTAAGAAAAAATACGGACGCGCAAAAGACGAAGCCGATACTATCGGTCTCAGATGGCAGCGCGCCACTCTCGCGAGAGCAGCTGGGGCTTTGCCGATACATAGCGGATATGACGCTCTGTACCGTTGGGGATGCCGTCAGAGCCGTTGTTCCGGCGGGAAGCGCGAAAATCCGTAAGATATTCGTTCCGACGTCAAAAACGCCCGATGACGGGCTTTCGTCGGGATCTCTTATGGTCTACGAATATATAAAGAGCCGAGGTGTTGCCCGTGAGGATCTGATAATTTCTCATTTCGGCGCGGCTTCGGCAATAAATATAAGCGATCTTTTGCTCGGCGGATATATTGAAACCGATACGGAGATAACCGATACCAAAATAAAATACGAAAAGGTATATTCGCTGGGTCTTACGGCGGAGGAGACCGAAAAAATACTTGATGGCGAGAGAATAAAAGCTATGAAACGCCGTTTGACACTTCCGTCACAGCTTGAGGTCATAAGGAGACTCGCTGAAGGCGAGGCGACCGAATCGGAGCTGATCTCAAACGTGGAGGGGCTCTCCGCGGGGCAGCTTACGACGCTTCTTAATAACGGGCTTATAAAGCTTGACAAAAGAGAGAGCTATAGGGATCCGACCTCAGCATCGGAGGGAAATGTCACGGCGCTTCATCCGAACGAGGGACAAGCCGAGGCATTACGTGTGCTGACGGAGCTTGCAAACGACGGTAAGCCTCACGGAGCGCTCCTTTACGGAGTTACGGGAAGCGGAAAAACGTCCGTTATTCTCGGTATGATCGATAAAATGACAGAGAAGGGCAAGGGCGTTATCGTGCTTCTGCCGGAGATCGCGCTGACCCCGCAGATGCTCGGCGTTTTTTGCTCAAGATACGGCAAAAGGGTTGCCGTTAT
>JAZRUP010000033.1:0-12088 GCA_045652645.1 Eubacteriales bacterium
GGGATAGGCTTCTGGGGCTGGGTCTGTTTGACGAGGCAGTTTCCCACGAGGAGATCGAGGTCTATAAGAAGGTCACCAATCGCTACGGCGTGCCGCTTGACAGCCGAAGCGACTACACAAAGCTGGACTGGATGGCATGGACCACCGTTATGGCCGAGGATTGGAAAAAGTAAATCATACCAAGCAATAAAAAACAAGGCTGAAGCAACACAACAAGTTGCCTCGGTCTTGTTTTTTATCTAAACCTGCAAATTATGATTTATCGGTGTGTTTGCAGAGAAAAGATAGTTGAAAACACGGCAACGAGAGAGCGGGGGATACCCATCCCCCGCCCCCCCCTGAATCGGTGTTGCCGTGAGCATAATTCGCTTCGTAAATATTTGCGCCGATAGAGGCAGGAGAACGTTCCAACTGATTAACGAGGGAGTAATGTCCTTTTACAGCATCGCACGTTTTGATTACCTTAACCGCAAAATCAGTTGATAAATCTCGCAACTTTGATTCTGCCATAACATCACCGCATTTCTGCCGTTATTATATCAAAGTGAAATATTCGGCTTACGCCGAATGGAAATAATTTCCTTGCGGAAATTGTGAAATATTGCTCCCTTGTCGCAATGTGAAATGAAATTTGCCCACATTTGCGAAGCAAATATTTCACAGCGAAGCTATTTCACTTGCCCGAAGGGCAAATTTCGTTGAAAAAAGCACACCTTGTCTTGGTAGACAAATGTGTGCTTTTTTCTGGTGGGGGATGGTGGATTCGGACCACCGAAGTCAGTGACAACAGATTTACAGTCTGCCCCCTTTGGCCGCTCGGGAAATCCCCCATATATAACCGGCTCATTGAGCCGGTGTTTTGGAGCTGGTGATCGGAGTCGAACCAACAACCTGCTGATTACAAATCAGCTGCTCTGCCATTGAGCCACACCAGCGAACCGAACATTGGTATTATACCACATCTGTTTTGTTTTGTCAACAACTTTTTTTAATTTTTTTCAAGTTTTTTGCGCTTGCCCAAAAAGCTCATTTGATCTCATCTTTTTGAAATGTCTTATCCATATATTTCTTTGTTTCCGAGCATACAGAAAGAAAATATTCATTTTCGATCAAAAAGCTCTCAATATATACGCCGTCCGCACTTCCGCTGTCGGTAACGGCAAGGCTCTCTCCACTTCCTAAATATTTATAATAAGCCTCCTTGCGCGTCCACATTCTCGCAAAATCATCGGCGTTTTTTACTTCTTTCCTCTCCGCTTCTGACAAAAATCTGTCCGCTATCTTCAAGTAATTGCTGTCTCTTGATATCTTTTCTATATCCACCCCGACACGTCCTTCGTCAGACACCGCGCACGCGACGAATCTTCCTGAATGGGAAATGCTGAAATCGATCCTTCCCTCTCCTTCGATACGAGGACGTCCGTTTTTATCCTTACCCACGGTAATTTCCGACGGGTTCAGCCCCATATTCCTTAGCGTTCTCGCAAGCAGTAAAAGCGCCGACAGACTTTCCCTCCTCGACACGCAATTTTTTATGCCTTCAATAGGTTCAAGATATAAAACCTTCCCAAAAAGATCCCTGATCTCACTTGCCGCTATTTCCCTTTCGGGTATCTCGGCATAAACCAAATATATCACATCCTCACCTCTCTTCGCCTCTATTATAACACATTTTAGATATTTTTTCAATTTTTTTATTTTTTTTGGCACAAAATGGCACTCCTTGGCACTTTCAAGCCAAGACATCAGTGCTAAAATCAACTTGCACAAGCGAGGAAAGGAGGTGCGTCGGTGTGGACTGACGAGATCGACAGTATTTGTCGGATGCAGCTTTTGCCCGATCTTGCCGAGCGGTACATTCTCTCCTGCCGCGAAGAAGATAACGGTCAAAAAAAGCATCCGCGTTTTCCGAACATCGCGGGTTTTTGCCGCTTTTTCGGAATAAGTTCAGAGAAACTCGATTATATGAAAGAAAAATATCCCGACAGCTACTCCGCGCTCTGCCTCATTTTTGAAGACGAGGCATTTAACGCCGAATTATCCGCGACGGTGCTGTCGGCGTATCTCAAAAAAAGGCTCGGCTACAAAGACGCCGAAAACGCCCCTGATTCGAGCGTTAACGTAGCGGGCCCGCTCAAGCTTATATTTGAACATGACATCAGATCTGACGGCGAATGAACCGAGAACCGTGAGGATCGCGGGTGTACCCAACCCGAAGCAAGCGGAATTTTTCGCTTCCCGCGCCCGTTACACAGCATACGGGGGAGCACGCGGCGGAGGAAAATCCTGGGCGCTTCGGCGAAAGCTGACCGCGCTCTGTCTTCGTTATCCCGGAATCAATTGCTTGCTTGTGCGTAGGTCTGTGTCTGAACTTAAAGCAAACCACCTGATACCTTTTTTAAAGGAATACGGCGATTTTATGACCTATTCGGAGTCTGAACGCCGTATCACCGTTGCCGGTGTCAGCACCATCACACTCGGCTACTGTTCCTCAAAACGGGATACGCTGAGATATCAAGGTCAGGAATTCGATATTATAGCCATCGACGAAGCAACGCAACTGAGCGAATATCAGTTTTCTATTTTCAAGGCTTGTCTGCGAGGCGTCAACGAATTTCCAAAACGTATGTATCTCACCTGTAATCCCGGCGGAGTCGGACACGCTTGGGTAAAACGCCTTTTTGTAGACCGCGATTTTCGTGCGGGGGAAGACCCAAAGGATCATAACTTCATTCCCGCCGTAGTCTATGATAATCACGCGTTACTCGAATCCTGTCCCGACTACGCCGCGCAGCTTGAAAGTCTGTCTCCAACACTTCGAGATGCTTGGCTGTACGGCAAATGGAACGTATTTGAAGGGCAATTCCTGCCTGAATTTGATCCCGAACGTCATATATGCGACCCTGTCTCCATCCCAAAATACAAGCGGCATTTTATCGCATTTGACTACGGCTTCGATATGCTGGCAGCCTTGCTCTTCTCATCTGACGGTGAGCATCTGACGGTGGAATCCGAATACTGCGCCTCGGGACTTACCTTATCCGATGCCGCCAAACGAGTGGCTGAGCTTTCCGGCGGACTTGCGGAATACGCTGTCGCCTCTCCCGATCTTTGGAACAGGCGGCAGGATAGCGGAAGAAGCGGATTTGAGATAATGCAGGAAGTATATGGGATGCCTCCCATGACTCCGGCAGATGACCGCCGTGTTCCCGGCTGGCGGATACTCAGAGAATATCTTTCGCTCCGCGATGGCGAGCCTAAGCTTCTCATCTCAAGCCGATGTCAAGAGCTTTGCAGGTGTTTGCCCGCTCTGCTTTGCGACCCGACGCGTCCCGAGGACGCGTCGGGAGAGCCGCACGCGGTAACCCATGCTCCCGAGGCGTTACGTTACGGAGTTATGAGCAGACAGTTCCCTTCTTCAGTCAAGGAAGACCGCATAAATTCCTTCATACCGAAGAAGCAAAGCCCTATCAGGCGTTATCTTGACTAAAAAACAAAACACAAGGTCTTGCGTGAACTTTTATCTCAGTAATTGTGAGCTTACCGTTCACGCCACCGAATTCAAATTAAAAATGGGAGCAAAAACCATTTTTGTTTGCAAAGCAAACACATTTGAATTTTATTATTTTTTGTGCCGCCGCTATGGCGGCGGAATGGAGATTATGATGAAACAAAAAACAACTTCGGCCTGGCGTCAGTATGAGGCGGGAAAGGATTATAAAAGACGCGTAGGTCTGTACGAAACCAACAGGCGTAACGAACGGTATTACAGGGGCGATCAGTGGTACGGTTCGTCGGGGCTTGATCTTCCTAAACCCGTATTCAATATTATACGCCGTATAACGGACTATCTTGTATGTACGGTAGCCTCGGGTAATATATCCGTTTTCTACACGAACGACGATCTTCCGTTTGCCGAAAGCACCTCGCTGCGTGAGCTTTTGAGGGAAGGAACCGAGATCCTTACTCAACACGCCGTTTACCGTTGGGAGCGAGATAAGCTGGACAGCCTAATGTACCGTATTATGCTTGACGCTGCGCTGTCCGGCGACGGTATCATCTACTGTTGGTGGGACCCATCAATAAAAACGGGTCAGCCCTTCTCGGGAGATATCGTTACCGAGGCGATCGACAACACAAACCTTTTTGTGTCCGATGTTAACAAAGCCGATATCCAGTCTCAGGAATACATAATTCTTTCGGGCAGAGACACGGTCGCTTCTCTTAAAAGAGAGGCAAAAGATAACGGAGTTCCCGCATCCGATATCGCAAAAATATTCCCGGACAGTGATGTTTCGTCGGGATCGGGAGACTTTTCCGAATTCGAGCTTGAGGACGAAGAGTCCGAAAAAGCAACCTATCTCATAAAGTTCTGGCGTGAAAACGGCATTGTTATGTGCGAAAAATCCACAAAAGAATGTGTTATACGCAGAGGCAGCACCGGAATGAGGTTATATCCGGTTGCGTATTTTAATTGGTCTCCCACCAAAAACAGTTTTCACGGCACTCCGCCCGTGTCAAGCATGATCCCGAATCAGAAATTCATAAACCGCGCGTACGCCCTCATTATGAAGCACATGACTGATACGGCTTTTTCTAAAGTCATATATGACAGATCGAAGATCCCGGAATGGTCAAACGAGGTCGGTGAGGCAATCGCGGCAGTTGGAGGAGGCAATATCGCGGATGCGGTATCCGTTGTCGGGGTTGGTCAGATGCAGGACGGATATCTTGATCTTATAAAAAACGCCATCGAGGTAACAAAGGAAACAAACGGAGCTACGGAAACGGCTCTCGGAAACGTCGACCCAAGCAACACAAGCGCGATCCTTGCCTTGCAAGACTCCGCAAGACTTTCCCTTACGCAAGTCAAAAGCGCTTTTTACCGTTGCGTTGAAGACCTTGCTTCAATATGGGCAGAGATGATATTTTGCTACTATCCCGAAGGGCGTCTTTTACCCATAAAATACGAGGGCGAGCTTAAAGCCAAGGGCATCGGCTTTAACCGAATGAAAAATTCTCTTATAAGATCACATATTGATGTAAGAAATATCAAGGATTCTTCAAATATCACCACTCAATCCATACTCGACAAGCTCCTTGAAGAGGGACACATAAAAGCCGACACCTATATTTCCCTTTTGCCTCAAAGTCTTATCAAAGAACGAGAGAAAATTATGGACAGCATCAAACAGGATGCGGAAAGGATAAATGACGAAAATGGAAACTGAGATAAATATATCCGAGGCTGTACTTGAAGAGACCGAGGTATGCGATGATATTCCCCCTACCGAGGAAATGCCCGCAGAAGAAACCTCGGATATGGCTCCCGAAAGTGATTATGACAGACTCGAATCACTCAAGAAGCAGGAGAGGATAGCCGAGGAATACAAAGAATTTTCCGAGCTTTTCCCCGGTGTCAGCATTAATACGCTCCCCGACAGCGTGAGCGACAGTGTTCGAGCGGGCGTTCCGCTCGCCGCGGCATACGCGCTTTACCACAGAAAAAAAGAGGCGGCAATGGCTGTCGCCTCGACTGTCAACCAAAAAAACCGCGAACGGTCCTTCGCGGTAAAGAAAAACGATTCTTCCGATTCGTATTTTTCCCCGTCGGAGGTCAGAGAAATGTCCCCCGCGGAGGTAAAAGCAAATTATTCTAAGATCATTGAGTCAATGAGTCATTGGCATTAAAAATTTTTAAAAAGAGGTAATAATATGGCAATTACAAATTTTATCCCCACAGTATGGAGCGAAACACTCCACGAAGCACTTGACCAGCAGTATATTGCGGTCAAAAACTGCAACCGTGATTTTGACGGTGATATCAAGGATATGGGCAGCAAGGTCAAGATCTGCGGTGTCGGAGCCGTAAACGTATTCGAATACACGAAAAACACCGATATGGGTTCGGCTCAGACCCTCAGCGATACATCCGCCGAGATCGAGATCAACAGAGCATACGCATTCAACTTCCAGATCGACGACATCGATCGCGCTCAGTCTAACCCCAAGCTTATGAAGGCGGCTATGAAGGTCGCCGCGGCGGCTCTCGCGAACGAAGCCGATTCTCACGTATTCAGTCTTTACGGAGATGCGGCAAACAACGTCACAAACACCTCTGCCGACGCGACCAACATCATAGATAGCATTATCTCAGCGCGTGAGATACTTTACACCAACAACGTCGGAGACAACAGCGAGATCGTGCTTGAGGTATCTCCTAAGATAGCGTCCCTCATTCTTAAAGCAAAGCTCAATCTTTCAAACGATATAAGAGATTCCGCGCTCAACGGAGGTCTTCTCGGCAATGTTGCGGGATGCAAGATCTACGTTTCAAATAACATAGCAAATGTGGATTCCGTTCATAAATGCTTTATGAGAACAAAGCGCGCTATAGCTTTCGCCGAGCAGCTCTCTGAGATCCACGCTTACCGTCCCGAAACAAGATTTGCGGATGCCGTCAAGGGTCTGCACCTCTACGGCACAAAGGTCGTTTATCCCGAGGAATTCGTGGTTCTTAACCTCACCTCGAAATAAAATTTTACTCTTAAGGAGGCGAAATATTGAAGATCAAAGATATCTACAATTTAGCGGTTGGAATAATGAGTAAAAACAACATTGAAGCAAATGATGAGGAATATCGTGAGCGCACTCCTTATCTTGCCGCCATTTTTTGTTGCAATACGGCAAAAATTGACCGTGACTTGAGAGAATCGCATGGCTTGCCTAATCAAAACCATTTTAATGAGGTCTGCCTCAAAATGGATGAAGATTTTCCGCTTGACTCTCGTTTTGCCTCTCTCGCAGCACATTATCTGGCATCAATGCTTGTTATGGACTATAACGATTCCATATCAGAAAAACTTTTTGATATATTTATAAACGATATGTCTAAAGTTTTGTCGGAGATCCCTGCGAAAAAACAAAAAATAATAAACGTTTATCCTTATTAAACAGTTGAACAAATAAAGATCAAAGGATTTTGATATTTTGTCTCAAAAGCAGGCGCATCTGACGCTCTAACCGACAAAGCAAAATCCGTGGGAGTGTCCGGTAAGCAAATTGCGACCAAGACACTCCCATTTTTTATTTAATTGTGTTGAAAATAAAATTAAAGTATGATAAAATATATATAGGTGGTGATTTTTTGTTTATTATAAAGCTTGCGGAACTCAAGATCGGCATATCGGAAAGATCTCCTTATATTAAAAACTTATGCCGTGAATATCTTTGCGATGCGGACGACTTTGATTTTTGCGTATCAGTTACCGACAACGAGATAAATGAGGAACGCTCAAACTCAAACGAACAACGCTCCGATGCTTATCTTGAAAGCCTTTGCGTCTATCGCGCTATCTGCCAAAAATTACCCGAATACGGTGCTTTTCTATTGCATGCGTCCGTCATTAAGCTTGAGGAACAAGCTTTTGCGTTTTCCGCTCCGAGCGGAACCGGAAAAACAACGCACACATTGCTTTGGCGGAATCACTTCGGAGATCGCGCTGAAATTATAAACGGCGACAAGCCTATTTTTAGGTTCAAAGACGGATGCCTGCGCGTTTACGGAACCCCGTGGTGCGGAAAAGAAGGATATAATAAGAACTCATCTGCTCCGCTTTCGGCTATATGTTTTCTTGAACAAGGTAAATGCAATGAAATAAAAAAGCTCGATCCTAAAGATGCGTTAATTCGTGTTTTTCATCAGATACTCTTACCGAAAACGGAAATAGCCGTTGATCTTCTCTTCCCCATTATTAATAAAATGCTTATGTCTGTTCCGTGCTTTCTTCTTTCTTGCACAGTATCCGACGAAGCCGTAAATGTTGCCTACAATGCTATGACGAAAGGAATATAAGCTTATGAAAAGAAAACAAGGATTTATAGTCCGTGAAATCGCGGGTAAAACCGTTGCTGTTGCTATTGGAGAGATGTCAAAAGAATTTCACGGATTGTTAACTTTAAATGAAACATCTCTTTTTATCTGGAAACAGCTAGAAAACGACACAACGGAGGAAAATATCGTATCCAACCTGATTAAAGTTTACGATGTTGATGAAGACCGCGCAAAAAATGATGTACACAAAATCATTGAGGTATTAAAAAATGCCGGCATCGTCAGCTAACAAGGAGCTTTCTCTCTATGACATGGAGCCGCTGATACGCGAAGTTCTCGATTCGGGCAGTGAATTTGAACTATCTCCGCGAGGATCAAGTATGCTCCCGCTTATAAAAGGGGGCCGCGACACCGTAACACTAGTTAAGCCCAAAGGTCGGCTTTCCCTCGACGATATCGCACTTTACAAAAGAGAAAACGGCCAGTTCGTGCTTCACCGAGTAGTAAATGTACTTGATGGCTGCTATGATATGTGCGGCGACAATCAATCTTCGCCCGAATGCGGAGTCAAAGACTCACAAATAATAGCTCTCGTTTCAAAGCTCACACTAAACGGAAAAACATATTCTTCCAATGATAAAAAGCTCCGACGTTACGCAAACCGACGCCGTAATCTCAAGCTTCGCCGAATAATTTTGGCTATAAAAAGCCAATTTAAAATCAACAAAAAATAACGACCGAGATAATTCTCGGTCGTTATTTTATTAACCTCTTTGCCGAGGGATCGGCAAAGAGGTTTATTTTGATTTAAGGCAACAGAACCGGAGGTCCTTCGTTGTCATCTCGGATGTTTACATCATCATCGGGATCATAAATAATCTCATCAGACTGTTTCATAATATCATCCGGGCTAAGTATGATAATATCTATTTGAGGGGTTTCATAAGTTTTTTTCATAAAGAAACTCCTTTCGTATCAAATATTACTGCCAATCAGGGGTAGCTTTCTTATAAGCATCTGCAGCGGCAAGATATACAAGGACAGATTTACCGACAAGAACGATATCCGCATCCTCTGTGTTCTGAGTTGCGAGATATGCGTAATCCGCAATGCTAAGGAATGTTACTCTTCCGTAAGATCTATCACCCTCTGCGTCTACTGTGAACATTGCTACGTAGTAGCGCTCTGTTCCTTCTGCCGCAGCAATATCATCAACGGAGAATACGTATCCGATGCTGGATGTCTTGAACTTTATTCCTTCTTCGCCGTACTTGTTAACCATGGTTTCGCCGAGCATCAAGGTTACACCCTTGGTATAATCAAACTTACCGTCCTCGATCATATCCTCGGTCCAATAAGTGATACCAAAGTTCTCTGCCGTATACTTATCATCAACAGCGATTCCGTAGAAGTTGAGCTTGAACGCACCGTCAAATGTTGCGCTACCAACCGTCCAGTTAAGGTTTGCATCGTATGTTACATCCTCAACGGTCTTGAGACTTGTATCGATCTCGGGCGTATTGACATCTTCTATTGTCATAGCGCCACAAGCTTCTCTTATGTCTTCATTGATAAATGCATTAGCATACTCTTTTTTATCTGTCGTTGGGTTGAAGTATACCTGAGCTGCCGTGCCGTAATCAAGAAGTGCTATCATAAGAACCTTGATCTCTGCGCCATAATCGCCTTCGATCATTACCTTAGCGTAATCAACAACACTATACTCGATAATGTTGCCGTATACGTAAGCACCGCCCTCAAGCTTAACATACGCTCTTGCATAGTAAGTATCGTTGTAGTAAGGAGCAGCTATTGCCTGACCGTTAGCCTTAAGGTTATATCCAAAGCCGTTCTCGTCGTAAACCGCCTCGAATATTGCGGGAAGTACGTATGCCTCGTTACCGTTCATTTCATAGTTTCCACCAAGCGCGTTGTACTGTGCTTCTGTCCACTGAATGATACCGTAATCCTCAAGCTTAACGTTACCTACGTTCTTAATATCGAAGTAGTAGTTCATAAAGATCTCGTCTCTGAAGCCGAGAGTCAAGCTTACGTTGGAAATTGTAAGTCCAACGATATTGAACTTAGCCGTGGAGTCAGGATCAAGAACGAGTGTATAGTTCGGGTTGAAAACTTCAAGAGTTCCGAGAGTGATGTTATATGCCTTGATCGCTGTGCCTTCTTCTCTTCCAAGCGCACCCTTGAACGAGATCGAATCACCCGCAAGCGCGCCGGAATATGTGAACTCAATAACAGGCTCGGGAGTTGTTCCAACGAGGATCGTTACATCCTTAGGTGTAATGACGAGCGCCTTGGGAGCAACAGTGAGAGTTCCGACATCACTATACGTTACAACATAGTTGTTCTTATATGTTTCATATGCTGTGAACGTGATCTTGATTTCATATGTTCCTACAGCATTGCCTTTACCGTATGTGCATACGTAGCTGATCTTTCCGAGATCGTTCATCGTATGGTCAAGAGCAAGTCCCTCACCGCCTATCGTATAGGTGTACGTAGGAATGGGATCGCCGTAGGTAATTCCAAAGGTATCAGGAGTAATCGTAACAGGTCTCTTTCTTACTTCAAGTTCAGTTGAACCTGTATAAGTAACTTCATACTTGTCACTTTCAAGATATGTGCAGTTTACAGATACCTCGTATGTGCCAGCGTCAAATCCGATGGTATAACCCTCAGCGTCGATAATGATCTGACCTATGAAGGAGTTCTCGAAGTTGTCGTCTCCAACAAATTCGTTACATACTATATTATATTCGGGTTCAGCGTTTCCATAGTAGGTCCAAGCGTCCTCTACTGTGAACTTAATTTGCTTCTTAGCAACCGTAAGTTTAGCGGGCTCGAACGATACCTTGTAATTGCCGTTTTCATAGTCCTCATCGAAAGCTATATTAATAACGTATTCACCGGAAACGGTTTCTCCCGCAACGTACTCGCTGGAGATAACGAGCTTTTGAGTGAATTCAGTAATATCAGCATCATAAGGAATCAAGGACTTGCAGCCCTCCCATGTATATGCGGGAGCGGCATCACCATATGTTAACGCAATATCGTCGGGTTTAATTGTAATCTTAAGAGGTGTTATCTCTATAGTTGTTTCACCAACAAATGTAAGATCATAATTATCCTCATCTGAAAGGGTAATACCGTTAACCTTTACTTCATAAACATCAACATCTTTTGCGTTTTCAACAGAGAATACCGCAGTACCGAGCACAACATCCTTAAATGCTTCGGGAACAGAAATCTTTCCTTTCAGCTCAACGGAAGAACCATAAGTATATTTTATTTTGTCGAGGTCAATGCTTACTTCGATAACGCAAACCTGAACCTCGAATTCACCGTCTACGGTTGTAATGTCGTAGTTCTTGCTGATATCTGTTTCAACAACATTAACTTTGATAATGCACTTATCTCCTACCTTGCTTGTTCCGGGAATATAGTCAGAGCTTGAGTAAGAAACTTCAAATTTATCATTTCCGAAAAGCTCGGGAGTAACCGTGAAGCCGAATCCCGCTACAGGAAGTTCTTTGCCGTAGGTGATGAAGCCGTCGTTAGCTGTTACCGTGACAGTCTTCTTCTCAACTGTAAGAGCGCCAGCCTCATAGGCTTCGATCTCATAGTTGGAGTTAACGTTAGCAAGATTTTCTGCGGAAATTGCGGGAATGATGTAATAAGTTCCGTTTACGGGACTTCCGGGAGCATATGCTGTACCGGTGCCGTCAGCCTTTGTGTTAAAGGTGTAAGTTACAATAGCAAGGTCAGCGATAACAGTGTCGCCTGTGAATACGTAAGAGAAGGTTACACCTGCGGCTTCCGCCTCTCCTCCGTAAACAACGCTATTGGGGTTAGCAATAACTTTGATCTTTCTTGCTGTAACGGTAAGTGTTCCGTCAACAACAGTGATCACGTAGTTATCAAGCTTTGGGCAGGTGACACTGTTGCAGCTGTTGTTGAGATTGGTATGTATGCTACAACAACTCTCGCTGTTAACAACGCAGAGCAACCCAAAGTTATGTATACAAAGTCCGACGAAAAAGGAATGTGTGAAGTAGTAACTCCCGTTATTGACGGTTACGTTGCTGAATATGATTACTTCATTCTCAGCACACTTCACGATAATCTTGAAAGAACAGTTTATTATTCAACTGTTGACGTTTGGGACGGAAAAACTGTAAGCGAAAGCTTGAAGGGAAGCGGAACTGAAGAAGATCCCTTCTTGATTAAGTCGGAGGC
>JAZRUP010000034.1:0-11051 GCA_045652645.1 Eubacteriales bacterium
AGGGCAAAAGATTAAATACGCCGAGATTCATCGCAATAACTACAAATATATAAATAAGGGTGTACCAACCCATACTTGCCGCTTGAGTTATGACCTGAGTTGTTCCGACAGGGCCCGAAACAGACGATAGACTGAATCGACCCGTCAAAAGACCTATCAATGAATCCCATACCATCTTTATACTGCTGAGAGAACGGAACCAAACGTGCTTCATAACACTTCCGAACGTCGTTTTTTCCCGAAGCGCGTAAAAATCAGTACTTCCGAAGACACTTCCCTGCGTTTCTTCCGCTAAAAACTTAACACCTTCAAGTTTTATTTTTTCTCCGTCGCGTATTACGGTCAGATCAAGGCTCACGACCTTACGAAGTACCTCTGAATCCGCACCCGCATATTGAAAATAATCTTCTGTCTCTTTGCCTTGATTTGTTATCTCATAAGCAAGCTCTGTTCCCGTATGAACAGAAACATTCCCTACTTTTACGATCTTATCGCCTACCTCAAGTCCCGTTTCGGCGCTTATAGCATGATCCGTAAATTTAGCGACAGTATTTGACGCAAGTACGATCTCACCGTTCTGGCGCGAACCAAGAACCAACGCAAATGTCATAAGGAATCCGACGATAATATTCATAAACGCGCCTGCCGCGAGAATTATCATCTTCATCCATGCGGGTTTGTTTCGGTATGAATCGGGGGCGTTATCATCATCAATATTATCCGAACTATCATCCGAATCCGTGCTTTCTTTTGACTTTTCGTCGGGATTGTCATATTCACCCTCGCCCTTCATTGAGCAAAACCCGCCCACGGGTAAAAGGCGCAAAGAATATTTTGTTCCCGTCTTTTTTGATTGCCATTTTATGAGCTTAGGACCCATGCCTATGGCAAATTCAAGCACCTTTACCTTACAGAGACGAGCCGCTATATAATGCCCAAGCTCATGGACAAAAATAAGCACTCCGAAAAGAAAAAGTGCAAGTATTATATAAAGCACGGTCATTATTTTACCACCTTCTATAACTTAATCTATATTATATAAGAGAAAGCACCCTCTCTCTCGCCGCAGTGTCAGCTTCGAACACATCGGTAAGCGTATGCTTCTCCGAAAAGCTTGAAAGCTCCTCCGTAACACGGCATACAGTATCCTGAATATCTGTAAACTTAGTTATTTTACCTTCAATAAACGCGTTAACAGCGACCTCATTCGCCGCGTGAAGTACAGCGGGCAAAGAGCCTCCCTTTCGCAAAGCGGAATAAGCTGAGCCAAGCAAGGTAAAGGTTTCTTTATCGGGTTCTCCAAAAGTCAGCTTTCCTATTTTCGCAAGATCAAGCGGTGGAGTGACCCCCGTCGCTCTCCTTGGATAAGTCAACGCGTAATTTATGCACATTCTCATATCAGGTAAGGATAACTGCGCTATTACGCTGTTATCAATATATTCCACCATCGAGTGAATTATACTTTCTCTATGAACAAGCACTTTTATTTTGTCCGCCGGAATACCAAAAAGATGGGCAGCTTCTATTACCTCAAAGCCTTTATTCATAAGAGTTGCGCTGTCAATAGTTATCGCCTTCCCCATATTCCACGTTGGATGAGCCAACGCGTTTTCAAGAGTTTTTCCTTCAAGCTCACGGCGCGTCATTCCGTAAAAAGGTCCGCCCGACGCCGTAAGAATAAGATTCTTTATCTCTTCCTTTTTTCCGCCGCAAAGGCATTGCCATATAGCTGAATGCTCACTGTCAACAGGGCGTACGGTCACACCCTTCTCTTTTGCAAGCTTCATAACGTACTCACCCGCCATAACGAGCGATTCTTTGTTGGCAAGCGCTAACGGTCGTTTCGCTTTGAGCGTTTCAATGGTAGGCTTCAGTCCCGCGCTTCCGATAACGGCATTAAGCACCGTCCCCTTGGTCAAGCGTATCATATCAAGCATACCGTCCTCACCCGACATTACCTTTATTGGGGTATCAGAGAGTCTTGTCTTTAAATCTCTTGCAGATGCCGCGTCAGTCATAACGCAGTATTTAGGCATAAAGCGTCGTGCTTGTCGTTCAACGATGTCAACGCTTGATCTTGCGCAAAGACCGTTTATTTTTATGTTTTTCTCTGCCGCAAGCTCAAGTGCCTGTGCTCCGATCGAGCCCGTTGAACCGAGAAGCGTAAGTGATGGGTATTCTGGTCTCATAAAAATCCTTAAATCAAAGTAAATATTTTAACTCCAAATAATTCAACAATACGAAACGTAATATAAAGCAAAATGGCAACAGGAATAACGGAATCGAATCGGTCAAGAAGTCCGCCGTGCCCCGGCATTATTTTTCCAAAATCCTTGATCCCGAATTTGCGCTTTACAGCCGACAGAGTAAGATCTCCTACCTGGGAGACGAAAGATATGAGTATCGCAACCGTTGCCAAAACTATGTAATTCGGTTTCAGTCCGAACATATTCTGAAGCACAACTCCGTAAACAACGTACGCTATCATACAGAACACAATGCCGCCAATGCTTCCTTCAACCGTCTTTTTAGGACTGATATCGGGTATAAGCTTGTGCTTTCCAAGAAAACGTCCCGTAAAGTACGCGAAAATATCCGTAAACCAAGCACCTACAAAAGTCAGAAGGTATACGTATTTACCGACTCCGTCAAAATCGCGAAGCAAAACAAGAGCAGTATATCCGCCTACGATATAAAAAAGCGTTAAAAAAACTGTAGATGCTTTTTCAATATTGAATTTTTCGCGTGAAAAAAGCGAAACGGTCAAAAGGAATATCGCGGAAACCGCGCAAACAGCAAGGGCGATAAATCCAAAATCAATATTTGTTTTGTGTGTTGAAAGCCTTGCAATAAGCGGCAAAGCTGCTCCGAAAATGCAAAACGGTACCGTCAGGTAGTACTTTTTATGAACTCCCAGACAGCGAAGCATCTCATAAACCGAAATAAGGCTGACAAGAGCCATAAAGATCGGAAAAGCCCAAGTCTGCGAAAAGATCAGAACAGGTATAATTATAGCGCAACCCAGTAAAGAGGATAATATTCTTATTAACATTATGTTAGACCTCCAAATCTTCTTTGCCTCGACATATAAGCATTGATAGCTTTATCGACCTCTTTGCCGTCCATATCGGGCCAAAGAGTGTCTGTAAAATAGAATTCCGAATATGCCGCCTGCCAGATAAGAAAATTAGAAAGACGAAGTTCTCCTGACGTTCTTACGATAAGATCGGGATCCGGACAATCCGCAGTATAAAGCTCTGCGGATATATCAGCTTCAGAAATATTTGATCTTCCGCTTTTTATCAGCTTATTGCACGCGTGAACGATCTCATCTCTTCCTCCGTAATTGAGCGCGACATTCAAATATTTCTTGTTGGCTTTGGTAAGCTCTTCGATCTCGTCAATACGACATCTGAGTTTATCCGAAAATGCGCTTTTATCCCCTATCGCCTTGAATCTCAATCCGTTTTTCATCATTTCTTTTGAATATGAGGCGAGAGCCGTATAAAGAAGCTCCATAAGCATATCAACTTCTTTTTTGGGGCGTTTCCAATTCTCGGTTGAAAAAGCATATACGGTCACCGCATCTATATCAAGCTCGCCGCATCTTTTTAGAACCCTTTTGAGCGCCTCAGCTCCCGCTTTATGTCCGGCTTCTCTCGGAAGCCCTTTTGCTTTCGCCCATCGTCCGTTGCCATCCATAATAAACGCTATATGGCGTAAGGCTTTTGAAGAATTATTTATATCAGACACAGTAAGTCTCCTTATAAAAACTAAACTAAACAAAAAGTGCCGCGAGCGGCGTTGCAACGCGACGCCGCCTCAAAGCACTTTCGTTGGTGTCAAAGTTTCATTATCTCCGCTTCCTTCTTTGCGGAGATCTCATCGAGCTTCTTGATGTATTTATCGGTAAGATCCTGAACCGCCTTATCAGACTGTTTTGCTTCGTCCTCAGTCATAGCTCCATCTTTCTTTTGCTTCTTTGTATCGTCGTTAGCGTCGCGGCGTATGTTTCTGATAGCAACCTTTGCATCCTCGCTCTGCTTCTGAACCTGCTTTGCGAGCTCACGTCTGCGTTCCTCTGTTGGCTGAGGGAATACAAGGCGAAGCACCGAGCCGTCGTTGCTGGGTGTGATTCCGACGTCTGAAGAAAGGATCGCCTTCTCCATCGCCTTAAGTGTGGAACGGTCGTAAGGCGTGATAACGATAGTCTTGCTATCGGCGACTTTAATATCTGCCATAGTATTAAGAGGTGTGGGAGAACCGTAATATTCAAAAGTTACCTTAGCGAGAACAGCCGGGTTTGCCTGACCTGCTCTTATAGTTCCTATGTTCTCCTCAAATGCCGCAATTGTTTTTTGCATCTTGCTTTCATAAGCTTTGGTGTCGAGTTTCATCTGTATATCCTCCTGAATTTTATTTTTAGTTGTGAATTTCCGTTCCGACCTTTTCGCCCTTGACCGCCCTGTAAATGTTCTCGGGGTCTTTAAGCTCGAAGGCGTATGAGGTAATATTATTGTCCATACAGAACGATGCCGCAGTGAGATCTATCGCGCGAAGCTGTTTATCGATTATCTCTCCATACGTTATCTCATCGTAACGTACAGCAGTGGGATCTTTCTTGGGGTCAGCCGTATAAATACCGTCTATATTCTTTGCCATCAGCATAGCGTCGACTGAAAGCTCTGCCGCGCGAAGCGCCGCCGCCGTATCAGTCGTAAAGAAAGGATTGCCCGTGCCGCCGCCGATAATGACGACCTTTCCTTCTTTAAGATAACGCTTTGCCTTGTTTGCGTTATAAACTTCAGCGAATTCGCTTATCTCAACCGCTGTCAAAACCACACTCGGAAGTCCGCGTCTGTTAAATTCATCCTCAAGGCCGAGCGCGTTGATAATGGTAGCAAGCATTCCCATACTGTCAGCTCTTGGACGGTCCATCCCAATTCCCTTAGCGCCGCGCCAGATATTTCCGGCACCGACGATTATAGCGACCTCAACTCCGTCAGCAACGCATTTTTTTAGCACTTCGGCAATACGTCCGATAAATTCGAAATCAAGTATTCCGTCCTTGCCTCCCGAGATAGCCTCGCCGGAGAGCTTAAGCAAAACTCTTTTATATTTTGTTTCCATAAAAATCTCCAAACTTATCCAACTTATATTATTAACGTATATATTTTACTCTATTTTTTCTCTTTTGTAAACACCTATTTAGAAATTTGTTTATAATTATTGCAAATTTTCGGTGAACTTGTCGGATCAAAGCGACCCTATCATCGAAAGAAGCTCAGATTCATCAATTATTTTTACTCCGAGAGTCTGCGCCTTGGCAAGTTTGCTCCCCGCCGCCTCACCGGCAACAACATAGCTTGTTTTGGAGGAGACTGAGCCTGAGACCTTTCCTCCCATCGCTTTTATTTTAGTCGACGCCTCGTCTCTTGACATTGTAGGAAGCGTTCCCGTCAAAACGAACGTGAGCCCTTTGAATTTCTCTCCGACAGGCTCCGCGACCGCCCTTGTGTTAACTCCCGCATCTGTAAGTCTTTCGCAGAGCACTCTGTTCTGAGGATGTGAAAACCAGTTTACAACGCAATCCGCCGTTATCCGTCCGAAATCATTTATCTCGCAGATCTCCTCGACTGTTGCATCGTAAAGCTTTGCAAGCTCTCCGTAGCGGGCGGCAAGAGCTGCCGCCGCGACCTGACCGACGTTTCTGATACCGAGAGCGTATATAAGCCTTTCAAGTCCTGCCGATTTTGACTTTTCAATTGCGTTTATAAGGTTTTGCGCCGACTTTTCACCCATACGCTCAAGACCCGACACATCCTCGGATCTAAGCGAATACAGATCAGCCTGATCGGATATAAGCCCATTCTTTATAAGAAGCTCAACTATCTGCGGTCCGAGTCCGTCAATATTCATAGCGTCCTTTGACGCAAAATGCTCAATAGAACGCGATATCTGCGCGGGGCAAGCGGAATTGGTGCATCTTACGGCAGCCTCGTCGTCCTTATATACAGGCTCCCCGCAAGAAGGACAAACCGATGGCATATCAAAACGCTTCTCGCTGCCGTTTCTCTTTTCGGGATGAGCGCAGACGACCTCCGGAATTATATCTCCCGCCTTTCTGAGAGTTACAGTATCGCCGAGCATTATGTCACGCTCTCTTATAAAATCGAGATTGTGAAGAGTTGCCTTTGAAACAGTCGTTCCCGCAAGTCTCACCGGCTCAAGCAAGGCGGTAGGGGTCAAAACCCCCGTACGTCCAACGGCAATCGTTATATCAATGAGTTTTGTTTGCTTTTCTTCGGGGGGAAACTTGTATGCGACCGCCCATTTAGGAGTATTGGTTCCCTCTCCGAGCGTGTTTCTTATATTAAAAGAATCAGCTTTTATAACAACTCCGTCTATATCGTATGCGAGATCATCTCGCTTCTTTCCGAGGTCAAGAATATAATCCTCAATTTCCTTGGCATCCGAAAGTACTTTTCTTTCCTCTATTACCTTAAATCCAAGCTCCGCAAGCCTGTCCAGCGTTTCTTTATGTGATGACGCAACGCGTCCGTCTGAATACAGTTCCCCTGATTGAAGGTTAAAAACAAAAATATCAAGCGCGCGAGATGCCGTAACCGCAGGATCAAGCTGACGCAGAGAGCCCGCAGCCGCGTTTCTGGGATTCGCCATAAGAGCCCTGCCCTCCGCTTCTCTTGCGGCATTGATGCGTTCAAATACAGATCTCGGCATATAGACCTCGCCTCTGACACAAAGATCAAGAGGCTCCTTAAGCTTCATAGGAATCGAAAAAACCGTCTTAAGATTTTGCGTTACATCCTCACCCGTGATTCCGTCACCGCGGGTCGCTCCGTTGACGAAGATTCCTTTTTCATACGTCAAAGCAACAGAAAGTCCGTCTATTTTCGGCTCAACAGAATACGCGATCCCGGCCCCCGCTTCTTTTTCGGAACGCGAGAAAAAATCCCCAAGCTCTTCAAAAGAAAAAACGTCGGAAAGAGAGTTCATAACAGACGTGTGAGTTACCTTGCCGAATTTTTCGAGAGGCTTTCCCCCGACACGCTGTGTTGGAGATTCGGGATCGTAATATTCGGGATGCTCGGCTTCAAGCCTCAAGAGCTCGGCATAGAGCATATCGTAATCATAGTCCGATATCTCAGGCGAGTCATATACATAATAAAGCTTTGCGTGACGCGAAAGCTCACGTCTGAGATAATTTATTCTTTCAAGAGTTTCGTTCATTTTTATCACCTTAAAATAACATTCCAATATACATATTATTTTACCACAAAACCACACAAAGTTCAACAACAAAATCTAAAATGTTTAATTTTATTTATTCGTCATTTTGCACAAAATTAATAAGCCAAATTAATATTTTTGATTAACCCTTTACAAATAATGTAATGTATGGTATAATACAAATGATGGGAGGCAGGTCTCTCACCCGCTTCCCGTAATAATCGCAAGGAGGCTACAAAATGAAGATCACAACAGTTGGAAGACAGATGCAGGTTCCCGAGGACCTTAAGGAACTCGTCGCAAAGAAACTCGCAAAGCTCGACAAATATTTCTACGACGAAGGAGACGCAACGGTCACCTTCAGCCGCAGACGAAATAAAGAAAGAATAGAGGTCACGATCTCCGCCTCAAAGACGCTGTTCCGCAGCGAAGCGGAGGAAAACACCTTCCGTGACGCGCTCGACCGCGATATCGAAGCCATTGAAAGACAGATCAGAAAGTTTAAGACACGGCTTGGCAAGAGAATCCGCGAAACGGCTTTCGTAGCTCCGGACCCCGTGTTTGACGCTATTGAAGAAGAGAAAGAATTCAATATTCATAAAAAGGAATTTTATTTCAAGCCCATGTCAGTCGAAGAAGCCATTATGCAGATGAACCTGCTTGATCATAATTTTTATGTTTTTGAGGATTCCGCAACCGGTGACACCTGTGTAGTCTACGCACGACGCGACGGTGAGTACGGGCTTATCGTTCCTACAAAAGAATCTGAATGATCAATAAAAAAAGACCGCCGCAAGGCGGTCTTTTCTTAATTTAATTCGCAACACAGGAGATACCGTAGCTCTCCGCGAACTTTTCAGCATACGAGCCTTTTTCACAGTATATTGTCAGCTTGGTACAATGCGCAAAAGCATCGTAGCCTATCTCACTTATACTCACGGGCAAGGTTGCGCTTTTAAGCGCCGTACAGCCCGAAAAAGCAAACCATCCGAGAGCTTTAAGATCCTTTGGCAAGGAAACGCTCGTCAGATTTGTGTTACCTGAAAAAACGCTATCGGCGATTGACGTTATCGTATATCCGTCAATAGTGTCGGGAATAACAAGCACGGAGTATTTTCCGGAATACCCGGTTATTTCAGCCGTTCCGTTTTTCACTTCATATGTAAAAGGAGAGGATTCGCCGGGTTTATCCGTGTTTTCCTCTTTTTCGCCTGCCGTTCCGCTAACGGCTGAAAGCTGTTTTTCAAGCTCCTCGATCTTTGCCTCGTATTCTGCTTTTGTCTCGCTTTGTTCTTTTTTGAGCGTTTCTATCTCTCCCCTAAGAAGCTCGATCAATGTTGAATATACATTCACTTCTCCCGTGTCTGAATTGTTAGGAGTCTTAGGCGTTTCGTCTTCCGATTTTCCGCATGCGGTCACAGACAGCACAATTAATATTATCGTGCAAATTACAAGTATTTTTTTCACAACGGTTAAACCTCCTTGAATAATTATTGTGCATCAAGTATACTAAATGCGGCTTTTTATTTCAAGCATATTCTGTCGAAACCTCAATAATTATTTATTTTACGTTTTTTATCTTGACCTGAACGCGTTTTTTTGATATAATTTCTTTATATGATAAAATACATTTTATTTTAGGAAGGTGTAATAATGAGCAAAAAGAAACAGACTGTGCGCGATTTTACCCCCGTATCATCAATGAAGCATTTTTGTGAAAAAATATCCGATCACAAAGATAAGATAGCTCTCGCTTGGTATGATAGCTCAAGAGCGCTTCACGAAATGACCTACGCCGAATTCTCACATCTTATAAAGAAAGAAGCGGCTGGTCTTTCTGCTCTCGGTTTTAAGAACAAGCGAATTGCTATAATTGGAGAAACATCCCCCGAGTGGGTTGCGTCAT
Source organism: Eubacteriales bacterium (assembly GCA_045652645.1). GTDB lineage: Bacteria > Bacillota > Clostridia > Oscillospirales > CAG-272 > RGIG3994. Next base: position 9,158 of record JAZRUP010000034.1, read on the forward strand.
ACGTCGCTATCATCGCCTCCGGTAACGTTGCTATCCCTATGGATAAAGAGCTTAAAGTAAACGAGATCGAAGGCTTCTTTGAGTTCGCGGAGGCTGACGCTGTTATATACTCAAAGCTCTTTAACGAAAAATTCACCGAAACTGTAAAAAACCATCCGACAGTTTCTCTTTTTATTCCTATATGCGCGGAAGAGTGTGATTATCTTGATTCTGATAATGTCCTTCCTTTCTCAGAGCTTATAGCAAAAGGAGATAAAAATCTGTCCGAGGGCTATGAGCTTCCCGAGCCTGATGATATTGACCGTATGTCTGTTATGCTCTTTACGTCGGGAACAACGGGAACCAGCAAATGCGTTATGCTCTCCGAGAAGAATGTTGTATCGGCGGTAAACGCGGCTTGCGGCTGCGTTGAGTTCTTCCCCGATGACACCATCGTTTCATGTCTCCCCGTTCATCATACATACGAGCTCTGTTGCTTCATTGCGGGTCTTAATTACGGAATGAAGATAGCTATAAACGATTCGCTCAAGAGAGTTATAAAGAATTTTGAAGCCTTTAAGCCCACGGGTCTTGTGCTCGTTCCCCTTTTCGTTCAGACAATGTATAAGAAGATCTGGGACGAAGCAAAGAAAACAGGACGCGACAAGGTGCTTAAATTCGGACTTAAGCTTTCAAAGACCTCAAGGAAGCTCGGAATTGATATCAGGCAAAAGCTTTTTGGTGACGTCGTCAAGGCATTCGGAGGCAATCTCAACAAAATAGTTTGCGGCGGAGCGCCACTTAACCCCGAGCTTGTAAAATGCTTCGAAGAATTCGGAGTTTATATTTCGGAGGGCTACGGGATCACAGAGTGTTCTCCTCTTATATCCGTCAACCCTTATTTTGCGCCAAAATCGGGTTCCGTAGGTCCTGCTGTTGATTGCTGCATGGTAAGAATTGCTGCCGAGAGAGTCAATGACAAGGGCTTCAACGAGGGCGAGATTCAGGTCAAGGGTGATAACGTAATGCTCGGTTATTACAAAAATCCCGAAGAGACTGCAAATGCCTTTACCGATGACGGTTGGTTCCGTACGGGAGACGCGGGATATATGGACGAGGACGGTTATATTTTCATCACAGGTCGAATCAAATCCGTTATCGTTCTTGAGAATGGAAAGAACGTTTTCCCCGAGGAGATCGAAGAATACCTCGCATCTCTCAACTCTATCGCCGAGAGCGTTGTTGTCGGAAGGAAGAAGGAAGGCAGCGACAGCGTAATTCTTACAGCTATCGTTTACCCCAATTTCTCTGAATTCCCCGAAGGAGCAGATATTTCTGAGATCACAGAAAAGATCAAAAACGATATAAATGCCCTCAACAAAACGCTTGTCGGTTATAAACAGATAAGGGCCGTTGAGATACGCAAAACCGAATTTGATAAAACCACATCTCGTAAGATCAGACGTCATTTGGTAAAATAATACGTCAAAATATCCAAAATCAAGGTTCGCAAATTATATATAATAGAAAATGTTACAAAATTGATAAAATTTCAACAAACCTCTTGTAATATTTGCGATTTTGTTATAAAATATATATTTGGAAAATAAAATATTTTTTTGGAGGACACAAAAATGTCAGTTAAAGTTGCTATTAACGGCTTCGGTCGTATCGGACGTCTTGCATTCCGTCAGATGTTCGGTGCAGAGGGTTATGAGATCGTTGCTATCAACGACCTTACAAAGCCTTCTATGCTCGCTCACCTTCTCAAGTACGATACCGCTCAGGGTCGCTACGACGGCCACACTGTAGAGGCTGATGATGAGGCAGGCACCATCACTGTTGACGGCAAGACCCTCAAGATCTACGCTGAGAAGAACGCTGCAGATTGCCCTTGGGGTGAGCTCGGTGTTGG
>JAZRUP010000035.1:0-14055 GCA_045652645.1 Eubacteriales bacterium
GTATCGTTGGCGGTAAGGAGATGAACTTCAAATATAAGGACTGCGTAAAGGAAATGGAAATGGTCAACAAGGCGTTCATCCAGATCATGATCGAGGAAGTCGGAGGCCAAGCGGTCTTAGGAAGACAAATTAAATCCTCAACTCCTTGGCTCACAGAACGACATGGCTACGATCCGACTTGTATCGTTGGCGGTAAGGAGATGAACTTCAAATATAAGGACTGCGTAAAGGAAATGGAAATGGTCAACAAGGCGTTTATTCAGATCATGATCGAGGGCGACGCTAACGGCCGCGGATTCCAGTATCCTATTCCCACATATTCCATAACTCGTGATTTCGACTGGTCAGAAACCGAAAACAATAAGCTTCTTTTCGAGATGACAGCGAAATACGGAACCCCCTATTTCTCAAACTATATCAACAGTGATATGGAGCCTTCGGACGTTCGTTCTATGTGCTGCCGACTCCGTCTTGATCTCCGTGAGCTTCGCAAGAAATCCGGCGGTTTCTTCGGCTCGGGCGAATCCACGGGATCTATCGGCGTTGTAACCATCAATATGCCGAGAATCGCTTATCTTTCCGAGAATGAAGAGGATTTTATGCGCCGTCTTGATAAGATGATGGATATCTCCGCCCGTTCTCTCAAGGTAAAGAGGATCGTTATTACAAGACTTCTTGATCTGGGACTTTATCCTTACACCAAGAGATACCTCGGATCCTTCAACAACCATTTCTCAACGATAGGTCTTGTAGGCATGAATGAGGCAGGTCTTAACGCGAAGTGGATAGGCAAGGATATGACTCACAAGGAAACGCAGGAATTCTCTCAGAGAGTCCTCAACCATATGAGAGAAAGACTTTCCGATTATCAGGAGGAGTACGGAGATCTTTACAATCTTGAGGCAACGCCGGCAGAATCCACGTCGTTCAGACTCGCGAAGCATGACCTCAAGCATTACCCGGAAATCATAACGGCCGCAGAGGCGGGAGGTACTCCTTATTATACAAACAGCTCACATCTTCCCGTTGGATTTACAGAGGATATTTTCGAGGCTCTTGATATTCAGGACGAGCTTCAGACCCTTTACACATCGGGTACGGTATTCCACGCGTTCCTCGGAGAAAAGCTTCCCGACTGGAAGGCGGCGGCAGACCTCGTTCGCAAGATCGCGGAGAACTACAAGCTTCCTTACTACACAATGTCTCCCACGTATTCGGTATGTAAGAATCACGGATATATCGCGGGCGAGCATTACTCTTGCCCTGAGTGCGGCGAGAACGCGGAGGTATATAGCCGTATAACGGGTTATTATCGTCCTGTACAGAACTGGAACGACGGTAAATCCCAGGAGTTCAAGCAGAGAAAGGTCTACAACATAGGAAATTCGAAGTTTACTGTTAAAGAAAACGAAAACGCGGAGAACGAGTGCCGCTGCGAGTGCGGCGAGGATGCGGTGATCCTTTTTGCGACCAAGACCTGCCCCAACTGCAAGATCGCGGCAAGCTTCCTTGACAAGGCGGGAGTGAAATACGAAAAGCTTTACGCTGAGGATAACGCGGATGCTGTTGAAAAATACGGTATCAAGCAGGCACCTACGCTTATCGTTATCAAGAACGGCGAGGCTGAGGCTATCGTTAACGCATCTAACATCAGAAAATACGCTGAAAATCTTTAATTAAAATATAAAGCTGCCGCTGCAATCTGTTTGCGGCGGCAGCTTTCTTTCGAAAGGAAAAACAATGAGAACAATTTATGACGTTATAATCGTCGGCGGAGGTCCTGCCGGGCTTACTGCCGCTACATATACGCTCCGCGCGGGGAAGACTGCTCTTGTCCTTGAGAGAGGGGCTTTCGGGGGACAGATGACTTTTTCTCCTAAGATAGAAAATTTCCCCGGAGTTATATCAGCCTCTGGAAACGAGCTCGCTGACAAAATGGTAGAGCAGGTAATGAATCTCGGGGGCGAGTTTGAATTCGGAGAGGTTACGGGCATTGTTGATAACGGAGACACAAAGACTGTTATTTCTGACAGCGGAGAGTTTATGTGTAAGGCTGTCATCATCGCAAACGGTGTCAAGCACAGAATGCTCGGGATTGCCGGGGAAGAGGAGCTTGTCGGAAACGGAATTTCGTTCTGCGCGGTATGCGACGGAGCGTTTTACTCGGGCAAGACAGTTGCCGTTATCGGCGGAGGAAATTCCGCGCTTCAGGAGGCTATCCTTCTCTCTGAAGGGTGCAAAAAGGTCACAGTCATACAGAATCTTTCCGTTCTTACGGGAGAGGGGCGTCTTGCGGATATTCTTTACGCAAAAGAGAACGTAGATATAGTCTGCGACACCGTTGTTGATTCGTTTATCGTTGATGGTGAGCTTAAGGGGATAAAGATTAAAAATACGGTAAGCGGAGAGGTCTCCGACTTGCTTTGCGACGGAGTTTTCGTCGCCGTCGGTCTTATTCCCGAAAACGCCGCGTTTGACGGTATTACGGCACTTGACGGACGCGGATATTTTGCGTCCGGTGAGGACTGCAAAACCAAGACCGCGGGTGTTTTCGTCGCGGGAGATTGCCGCGCTAAATCTATACGTCAGGTGACTACGGCGACGGCGGACGGCTCCGTTGCGGCTCTTGCGGCGTGTCGATATATCGACGATATGACAAAATAAAGAATTAAATAATAATATTATATTATAATTTTTAAAGGATATTGTATAATTTACGATATCCTCTTTATTTTTTTGAAAAAATGTGCTATAATAAAATAAATATGCCCGAAAGGAGAGAGAAAATGGTCAATGTTAAAAGAAACATTATGAAATTGCTATGCTTTATGATAGCTTTTTCTATTATGATGTCTGCTCTTTGCTTTATTGCCTTTTCTTCGGAAAGCGGATCCGATAGTTCTCCTTTTTATAACATTATATGTATTTATGACTCAAATACCGAAACTGTAAAAATAGAATACAGAATGAAAAGCGATGATGTCAAAAAATATTCGGGAAATGATATTTTTGTATACGCTTTACCCGTAAATACTTATCCCACATATATTGAGGAGACCCAGCTTGAGCCTGTCTCGGAAGCTCTTACAGCCTCCAATCGATCAACCGTGGAGATACCTGTTTTAAAACTTGAGGAAAGGCTTTCTGCGTATGTTCTGGGGATCGATACGGGCAGAGAAACCGTATATTCCGAAATCTTTGCGCCGAATGCTGGTGGGATTTCCGTTAATTCTTCTTTTAAGGGCGTTAACAGTACCAATGTTGCTTATGTTACGGAATCCGCGGCGGGAACGGTAATACTTGAAGTAAACACTGACCTGCTTGACGGAGGGACATCCGGATACCTTTATACTGTCGGAGATCAAACGTATACATTTTCCGGATCATACGTTTCTGAGCTCGACGGAATAATGAAGATATACGGAGGTTTAGGGTGCGACGTGTATTTGAGATTCATCTCTGAAGAAGGACCGCTTTCGTTACTTTCAAGCAATTATTCTGATCAGAGAAACATATACGCATATACATCTTTTTTGTGCTCAAGATACCAAACGGATGAATACGGCGAGATCGCGGGGATCATTCCATCCAAGCCTTGTATAGACGGATCTCAATATTTTACTAAAGAATATGCCGCATCGCTTTATGCCGCCGCCGCTGCGCTTGAGGATATCGGGAAATCGTGTCCTTTGATACTTCCTTTGTCGGGAAATATTTATCAGATCCAAGCTTTTTTAAATGATTTCAGCAATATTTCAGCTAAATACGGATTGCCTACCGTTACTGTTATGATAGAGAGTGACAGAACACCTTACGGTATGGGAAATGATATAACAGAAGCGGTGGATTCGGGGGAGATCATTAAAGGTAATATCAACAAAAGCTTTAATTCAGGATATTTATCGCCTGAAAATCTTTCAAACTTTGAAAGCTATATAAAATCTGTTTCAAACCGTACCGGGTGTATTTTCCCTGAAATGATATATCATTGGTTACCGAGTTCTGAGCTTGGCAAGGATGCGGCGAGTGCCGCATATGTTTATAATTATTATAAGCTGTATTTTGAAAGCAATGTAATATCTTATATAGTTTCTTTTGACTCGTTTGAGGATAACAGTGAAACGCCAAAGATGCTGACAAATACTGTTAGATATATAGATTCAAATTTGAGCGACGATCATATAGATACCGATAAGATACTAAACTATTTTGGATTTTCCGATTGGGAAGACGAGATAGACGGTTTTTCTGAAAAGGATATCGTTTCTTCTACGATAATAAAAAATAAGCTTTATCATAAAAGCCCCATTAGTATAACGGGCAGTTACAATTATTTTGATTTTTCGTCGGCATCGGGAATGTCCGGATGGTTTTCCGGAAGCGAATGTACAGGCTTATCATCGGGAAAGACCGATTTCGGCAAGGGACTTACGGCGAGATTTTCAAATAATTCTGTAGGCGGTTGCTTTATCGCATATAAATACAAATATTTAGAGAGCTTTAAATATACTGACTTAATATCAATAGATTTCAGCATTGATACCGTGGATGAAACTACAGAGATAGGATCTGATTACGGTGTGTATATTATTCTTGGCGGCGAAGATTTCCAATTTGAATATGTTGCGGAGGGACTTGCTCCAAAACAGAAATATACGGTTTACGCCGATGTTTCAAATTTGACAGAGTTAAATGAGGTCAAATATATACAGATAGGTTCTTTTGGCGAGGTTACAGATTCACACGAACATCGAATGCATATATATTCTGTAAATGCCGAGAGCTCTCAATATAGCGACGAAGAGCTTGCTGAACTTATAGAATCCGAGCGTGAACGGTTAAAATCCGATGAAACGGAGGCTACCTTAAATCGTGTAGCGGTAGCGTTTATAGTTGCTTGTGTGATTATTACCGCTGTCGTAATGATAATGGTTTCAAGGAGAACTCGACGCGACGCGGTAACGGTCAACAAAGATCAAGACAATTTACAAAATAAACAATAATTTTTCGGAGGCTTTTTGTAATGAAGGATATCAGAAGAAATCTTACAATGTTGTTTGATTTTTATGAGCTGACGATGGCAAACGGATATTTTGAATCCGGCATGGCAGATCAAACCGTATATTTTGACGTTTTTTACCGAAAAAATCCTGATAATGGCGGCTATGCGATCGCAGCGGGACTTGAGCAGATAATAGAATATATACTTGATCTGAAATTTGATGAAGCGGATATTGAATATTTGCGTTCGAAGAAGCTTTTTAATGAGGAATTTCTAAATTATTTAAAGGATTTCAAATTTAGGGGAGATGTTTGGGCAATTCCCGAGGGAACGGTAGTTTTTCCCGGAGAGCCTATAATGACAGTTCGCGCGTCTGCTGTTGAGGCGCAGTTTATAGAAACATATGTGCTTCTTACGTTCAATCATCAATCTCTTATCGCGACAAAAGCCTCGAGAATAGTTAGAGCTGCAAACGGACGAGCAATAAGCGAGTTCGGTTCTCGCCGCGCTCACGGTCCCGACGCAGCTATGCTCGGAGCCAGAGCCGCATATATCGGTGGCGTTACAAGCTCTGCCTGCGCTATCGCGGAAGAGCTTTACGGAGTTCCCGCAAGTGGAACGATGGCACATTCTTGGGTGCAGATGTTTGATACCGAATATGAGGCTTTTAAAAGATATTGCGAAATATATCCCGAATCGGCAACCCTTCTCGTGGATACTTATAACGTGTTGAGATCAGGAATTCCAAACGCGATAAAGGTGTTCAAGGAAGTCCTTCTTCCAAAGGGAATAACCAAATGCGGTATTCGCATAGATTCGGGGGACGTAACGTATCTTACTAAAAAAGCAAGAAAGATGCTTAATGATGCGGGGCTTTATGACTGTAAGATCATCATCTCCAACTCTCTTGACGAGTATCTTATCCGAGATATGCTGCTTCAGGGAGCTGAGGTCGATGCTTTCGGCGTAGGAGAACGTCTTATAACCGCGAAAAGCGATCCCGTTTTTGGCGCGGTATATAAACTTGCGGCTGTTGAAAAGGAGCCGGGAGTTATTACTCCTAAGATAAAGGTCAGTGAAAATGCCGCGAAGATCACAACCCCTCACTTCAAGAAGATATACAGGCTTTACAGCAACGAAAGCGCAAAGGCAGAGGCTGACCTCATATGTATATATGATGAGGATATAGATACTACAAAGCCTCTTGAGATATTCGACCCGGAGCATACTTGGAAAAGGCGCGTTATGGAAGACTATACCGCAAATGAGCTGAGCGTTCAGATATTCAAAAACGGTGAGCTCGTTTACGATATGCCCTCTTTTGAGCAGATCCGTGACCGTTGCAAAGCATCGCTCGGAAGCATTTGGGAGGAGGTTCTTCGCTTTGAGAATCCTCATAATTATTACGTTGATCTGTCGGAAAAGCTGTGGCAGCTGAAGCACGATATGCTCAGATCGTGCAAAAAAGTTTAAATATTGAACCAAAAGGACAAATGATGAAAAAATTTATATTTATTATAGCGATACTTTCGATTACAATTGTCCTGTTTTCGTTTGGCGTATCGGCGGATGATGGCGGCGAATGCGGGGTTGAGGGAGCTAATGTTACTTGGAGCTTTGATGAAACTATGGGTGTATTAAGGTTCAACGGCTCCGGAAGTATTAAAAATTACTCGTTGTCAGGCAGCAATATCGCCCCCTGGGTAAAGAGTTATTCGGATAAGATAAAGACGGTTTCTTTCGCAGACGGTATCACCGGAGTCGGAGAATATTGTTTTTACGGATGCGCAGGTCTTACAAAAATAGTTTTTCCCTCCGGAATAGAAAAAATAGGTGAGGGCGCGCTTTACGGATGCGGTTCTCTTGACGAAATAGAAATCGGAGAAGGGAACACAAAATATAAGCTTGAGAACGGTTGTCTTATTGACGTTGAAGAAAACAGTGTTATCAGAGGAACCAAATCCGCGTCAATTCCGGAAAATGTTACTAAAATAGGAGTCGGGGCTTTTTCCGGATGTGATTTTGAAAGCTTTGAGGTACCCGAAACGGTAATATATATGGGACAGGGCGCTTTTGACGGATGTGAAAATCTAAGATCTGTAATTTTTCCCTTTGTCGGCGATTGCAGACTCGATAAGAACGGTGAGGCGCTTGTAAAGACCGACGAGGAAGCTGTCAGGGGACAGTATCTTTACAGATTCGGTTATGCTTTCGGAAGAACCGGAAATATCCCCGCAAGCCTTGAAACAGTTATAATTACGGATACGGAGGCGCTCGGAAATGAGGCGTTTGCTGATTATTCGGGACTAAAGACCGTTATTTTGCCCGATGATCTTGTTAAAATAGGAGACGGAGCGTTTTATGCTTGTTCGGGTCTATCTGAAATAACGCTTCCAGAGAGTCTTGGCTCTATCGGAACAGGCGCGTTCGGAGGATGTTCGGGTCTATCCAACCTTGTTATTCCCGACAATGTAAAGGAAATAGGCGGCTCTGCATTCCTTGGATGCTATAAGCTCAAGAACGTGCTTTTCGGAATATCTGTCAAAGCTATTGGAAACGGCGCTTTCGCGGGATGCTCATCGCTCGAATCTCTGACCGTATCTGACGGAAACGAAATCTTTTATTCGGAAGGAAATTGTATAATATCAAGAAAATCTCTTGCTTTGGTTCTCGGATGTAAAAACAGTAAGATACCAAGTAACATAAAGTCTATTGGCGAGGGCGCTTTCCGAAATTGTACAGAACTTTCTTCTGTTACCATTCCGTCAAAAGTTGAAAAGATCGGTGATTATGCGTTTTATAAATGCAGTGGATTAAAAACCGTTGAGATACCAAAAAGCGTAGAAGAGATCGGAGAATTTGCTTTTGCCGAATGCGTGTCGCTTTCAAAGATAAATCTTACGGAAAACGTCAAGGTCGGGGATTCCGCGTTCGCAAACTGTATATCGCTTAAGACTGACAGCCTTTATATGTCTGCAAATGATATGGAAAACGGAAACACAAGCTTTATCTGGCTTTGGATAAGTCTTGCGGTATTGATACCGATAATCGTGTTCGGCGGACTTTTTGGAATACTTATATATAAAAAGAGAAAGAACGAAAATAAATGAGTAAAACATCAAATAAAATATATTTTCCAACGGACTTTAGCTTATCCGAAAATATAAATTCAGTAAGAAGATTCACAGGTGATTTCTTTACGGATAATGGAAGATACCCGAAATTTTTCGTTCAGACCTTCGGGTGTCAGCAAAACGAGGCGGACAGTGAAAGACTTGCGGGAATAGCGACGGCTATGGGATATATCAAAGCTGACTCACCTGACGACGCTGACCTTATTATTGTTAATACCTGCGCCGTGCGTGAGCATGCGGAAAAGAAAACGCTCTCCATAATCGGGCAGTACAAGCATATAAAAGAGAGAAATCCTAAGCTCGTTATTGCTGTTTGCGGATGTATGGTAGGGCAGGAGTATCGCCGCAACGAGCTTAAAATGAGATATCCGTACGTTGATATAACTTTTCCGCCGGGATCTATCGCGAAGTTCCCAAAGCTTCTTATGGAAAGGCTCAACGGAGGAAAACGAACCTTTGAGGTTGAAGGTGAGCGCCCCGAAATTTCAGAGGATATTCCGGTGCTTCGCGAGTCGAAATACCGTGCGTGGGTGTCGGTTATGTACGGTTGTAATAATTTCTGTACTTATTGCATAGTTCCGTACGTCAGAGGCAGGGAAAGAAGCCGCGCTCCCGAGGCGATACTAAGCGAGATAAAAGAGCTTGCGGATAGCGGATGCCGAGATATAACTCTGCTCGGTCAGAATGTAAACTCTTACGGCAAGGGTGAGGATTTCAACTGTAATTTTGCGGAGCTTCTGACGAAAGCTTCGAAGATAGACGGAGATTTTAAGCTTCATTTTATGACGAGTCACCCGAAGGACGCGACGTTTGAGCTGATAGATGCCATTGCCGATAACGAGCGTGTCGCGAAGCAGCTCCATCTTCCGCTTCAATCGGGAAGCGACAGGATACTTAAGGCTATGAACAGGCATTACGATATTGCGTCGTATATGGAAAAGCTTAATTATCTCAGGAAAAGAGTTCCCGACGTGTCGGTGACATCCGATATAATAGTCGGATTCCCGGGTGAGACTGAGAAGGATTTTGAAGCGACGCTCAAGGCGCTAAAGATAGCGAGATACGACAGAATATTCTCGTTTATCTATTCTCCCCGAAAGGGAACGCCTGCGGCGGAGATGGAGGATCAGATATCTCCCGATGTAAAAAACGAGCGCTTTGCAAGACTGCTTGAGGTGCAGAACGAAATTTCGCACGAAAAGAATGCGGTTCTTGTAGGAAAGACAGTAAGAGTGCTTTGCGACGGTGTGAGCAAAAACGATCCGAGTATGCTTGAGGGCAGAACCGAGCAAGATAAAATAGTAATATTTGAGGGCGATCCCGCGCTTGCGGGGACTTTCGTTGAGCTCGAGATAACCCGCGCAGATACCTTCAATCTTTACGGAAAAATAAAAAATATATAAAAACTATAAAAACAAAGGAGAAAACAAAAATGGCAACCATTGAAGAACTCGCCGCAGAGCTCGGCAAAAAAATTAAAGACGATCCGAGGATCGACGCGCTTAACAAGGCAAAGGCGGCATATGAAACGGACGAGCAGCTTTTTGCTTATATGAATGAATATAACGCGCAACAAGAAGCTATTTCGGAGGAAGCGGGCAAGGAAACTCCCGACAGCGAGGCTATCGCAAAGATGCAAGGAAGGATCGACGAGCTTTATAAGCTTATCGTAACGAGCGACACCTTCAACGCTCTCAGTGAAGCGCAGATGGCGGTCAATGAGCTTATGGAGAACGTTAACAACATCATCACCTTCAACATCACAGGCGAGCTTCCGTCCTGCACACACAACTGTTCCTCTTGCGGCGGCAGCTGCGGACATTAATTAAAAAATTATAAACACCTAAATTCGTAAAAGTGAGGTCACGACTATGACTCCAATGATGGAGCAATACTTTGAAATTAAAAATCAGTATAAGGATTATTTGGTTTTTTACCGTCTCGGAGATTTCTATGAGATGTTTTTTGATGACGCCATAATCGCGTCCCGTGAGATTGAATTGACACTTACGGGTCGTGATTGCGGAGAGTCGGAAAGAGCTCCTATGTGCGGAGTACCTTATCATTCTGCTGAGCAGTATATCGGTAGACTTATCGATAAGGGCTATAAGGTCGCGATCTGCGAGCAGGTGGAGGATCCCGCAACCGCAAAGGGCCTTGTCAAACGCGATATAGTAAGAGTTGTGACACCAGGTACACTTATCGAAACAAACCTGCTTTCCGAAAATCGTAATAACTATGTGTGCGCCGTATATTCGGGGATCGACGGATACGGGCTTTGCTTCTGTGATATTTCTACGGCAAAGATCTGCGCAACGTCTTTTCCCGATGACGGCAACGGAAAACAGCTTCAGAACGAGCTTGCGACCTTCACGCCTCGCGAGGTAATAACGAATCTTTCCTCGTTCAAACTCGGAGAAACGGCATCATTTATAAAGGAAAGGCTTGGATCTATGCTCTCCGACAATCAGCCGGGGCGTTTTGAATACGAGCTTGCGAGAAAATACTTTGAAAATCAGTTCGGAGATACCGTCAAAGAGGATATAAAGGCAGACAGAGCATTGGTATCCGCTGTTGGCGCGCTCCTTTCGTATATCGCGGATATGCAACGCTCCGATATATCTTATATCAAGGAGCTTGAGGTATATAGCGGAGGCCAGTATCTCGAGATGGACGTCAATACAAGAAGAAATCTTGAATTGACAGAAACACTCCGCAACAAAGAAAAAAGAGGTTCGCTTCTTTGGGTCATAGACAAGACAAAAACGGCTCTCGGCGCAAGACTTTTGCGGTCTTGGATGGAGCATCCCTTGCGCAACGCGGCGCAGATAACAAGACGTCAGGGCGCTGTAGAAGCGCTTTTCGGTAATTATATGTTGAGAGAAGAGATGTCAAGTCTTCTCGGAAATGTGCTTGACCTTGAGCGTCTTATGACAAAGATAGTTTACGGTACGGCAAACGGACGTGATCTGCGCGCGGTATGCGCGTCACTTAAAATATTGCCCGAACTTCGCTCGATGATTGAGGAATGCACAGACCGGGAGCTTTTCCGTATTTATTCGGAGCTTGATCTGCTTCTTGACGTCAAAGAAAAGATCGATCTGGCTATAAAAGAAGACGCGCCTTTTTCTGTCAGAGAGGGGGGCATAATAAACGACGGATATAATCCGGACGTTGATTATTTGCGCTCTGTTATGACGGATGGCAAGAGCTGGGTCGAGAAGCTTGGCGAGGAAGAAAAGGAAAAAACAGGCATCAGAACGCTTAAAATCGGATATAACCGAGTTTTCGGATATTATATAGAGGTTTCCAAATCGTTTATTAACGACGTACCCGACAGATTCATAAGAAAACAGACCTTGGCTAACGCCGAAAGATATATAACGGAGGAGCTTAAGGACCTTGAGGCAACGATCCTCGGAGCGACGGACAAGCTTCAGAGCCTTGAGCACGATATATTCCAGGAGATAAGAAGCTTCGTGGCGGACAATTCCGACAGAATAATGAAAAACGCGAAGCTTATCGCGGAGCTTGATTGCTATTTGTCTATGGCGACGGTCGCGTCAAGAAATCATTATGTTAAGCCCGAGATAGACGCGTCCGATATTATTGATATAAAGGACGGTCGGCACCCTGTTGTCGAGCAATTCGTTAAGGATACGTATTTTGTTCCGAACGACGCAAAACTCGATACCTCGGCTAACAGAATAATGCTTATAACCGGCCCCAATATGGCGGGTAAATCCACTTATATGAGACAGGTCGCTCTTATCGTGCTTATGGCGCAGATGGGTTCGTACGTTCCCGCAAACGAGGCGAGAATTGGTATTGTTGACAAAATATTCACCAGAGTCGGCGCGTCGGACGATCTTGCGTCGGGGCAGTCCACATTTATGCTTGAGATGAACGAGGTTGCGTATATTCTCAGGAACGCAACGAAAAACAGCCTTATTATTTACGACGAGGTCGGACGCGGAACGAGTACGTTTGACGGAATGAGCATCGCGAGAGCGATAATCGAATATACATACGGCAGAAGGATAGGCGCGAAAACGCTTTTCGCGACGCATTACCATGAGCTTACGACCCTTGAGGAGGAATTCCCCGGAATCGTAAACTACAATATTGCGGCAAAAAAGAGGGGAGACAGCATAACCTTTCTCCGCAAGATAATAAGAGGCTCTACTGATGACAGCTACGGAATCGAGGTCGCAAAGCTTGCAGGACTTCCGAACGAAGTCATAAAGCGTGCGAAAGAGGTTCTTTCGATAGTTGAGCAAAGCTCAAAAACCTTGACTACAAGCGGAAAGGCTGAAGTCAAGGAAGAAAAAGACGATACGCTTATCAGTTTTGACGATTGTATAGAAGAACAGGTAATAGCGGAGCTTAAAGCGGTGGATATAAATACTCTATCGCCGTACGAAGCTATGTCGTTCCTCTTTAATCTTAAGAAAAGACTTAAATAATTATGGGAAAAATTAATGTGCTTTCATTCGCTGTCGCGAACCTTATCGCGGCAGGCGAGGTGGTTGACAGACCGTCCTCGGTTATAAAGGAGCTGACGGAAAACGCGATCGATGCGGGCGCGACTCGTATCACCGTTGAGATACAGAACGGCGGTGTTACGCTTATGCGAGTTACCGACAACGGTCACGGCATTGAAAAAGGTGATCTTCCCGTAGCGGTCAGACGTCACGCGACCAGCAAAATAAAAGACGAAACAGATCTTAATTCAATAATAACTCTCGGGTTCAGAGGGGAGGCATTGGCAGCAATCGCCGCCGTGTCAGATCTCCGTATAATCTCGAAAACAGAGACCGCTGAGAGCGGCGCGGCAATCGAGGTCTCCGGCGGCGTTATTATCGGTGTCGGTGAGCGCGCGGCGCAAAAGGGAACGACGGTTATCGTCGAAAACCTTTTCGCGAACGTACCCGCGCGCCGAAAATTCCTCAAAAAGGATATTACCGAAACTATGGCGGTTGTAGCTGTAGTGGAAAAGATAGCGCTATCTCACCCCGAGATCGCGTTCAGACTCATAACCGACGGAAACATTAAGATCGACACCGTTGGCGACGGCAATCTCAAGAGCGCGATCTACGCTGTTTACGGCAAGGATTTCACAAAGGCGCTTTTGCCGGTGTCGGGCGGTGTTGAGGGTATAAATATAAGCGGATTCTGCGGCAGGACCGACAACTGCAAGGTGAACAGAAACTTCCAGAATTTCTTTATCAATGGCAGATACGTCAAGTGCAGAACTGCGCAGGCGGCAATAGAGCAGGCGTACGTTTCCTACATACCGCAGGAAAGGTTTCCCGTTTGCGTTATCAATATCGAGATAAATCCCGCCCTTGTTGACGTAAACGTGCATCCTTCAAAGCTTGAGGTCAAATTCTCTAACGAAAAGCCCGTTTTTGAGGCGGTATATTACAGTATCCGCGCGGCGCTCGAGCAGAACGTAACAAGACCTGAGATGAGGATCGAGGGAAATACGCCGAACGTCGTCGAGTTGCCCGACATTTATAAGCAGACACCCGTTAAGGTCGTGCCGGCATCCAGAATGTCGGACAGAACGGAGCCGGTTCGCGAAGGTCGCGTGGAATCGCTCAAGGATCTTCAGCTTGGATACGATATTTCGATACCGCAAGCTCCCGTAAAGAAAGAGGAGACGGTGTCGGCGACACCTGTGCAGATATTCGCTCCTAAAAAAGAGGAAACGGTACCGTTTGTTCCGAAGGCAGAACCGCAAATCAAACCCGAACCCGAGAGAGTAGTAGAGCAACCTCAGATTTCCTCGGAGCCTCCGAAGATAATCTCGGCTAATGAAGCGCCGACGGCAAGCTGGAGGATAATCGGTGAGGCGTTCAATTCATACATAATCGTTGAGCGCGGAGAGAAAATAATATTGATCGATAAGCACGC
>JAZRUP010000036.1:0-1788 GCA_045652645.1 Eubacteriales bacterium
AAAAAAGTCTTTCCGCCGTTTTCGGTAAGGAAAGTCTGCCGCACGAGCCCGTTTACAACGGCGCGAGGGGCTATGACCTCGCGATGATCTCCGAGGACGCACCCGCCTTCGTCGGCATACTTCCGCTCATCCGCTGTCCCGAATGTATCCAGCACTTTTTGCGAGGACTTTTTATAGCCTCTGGAAGCGTTACAGACCCCGAACGCCAATATCACATTGAATTCAAGCTTGCGCACGACGAGCGTCTCGCTGACCTCTCCGACTATCTCTCTGATACCTTCGGCAAACGCCCCATAATGGCGAGCCGAAAGAGCGGCAGCGGTCTCGTTTACAAAAACAGCTCGCTTATTGAGGATGTACTCACCGCCTGCGGAGCGAACCACTCGCTTTTCACTCTCATAAACACAAAAATAGAATCGGAGCTTCGCAATAACGCGAACCGCGCGACAAATTGCGAAACGAGAAATATCGCGAATGCCGTCGCGGCATCCGAAAAGCAGATAGCCGCCATCGACGCGCTTGACACAGCGGGCGAGCTTGATAAGCTTCCCATTGAGCTTCGCGAAACGGCACAGCTCAGGCGACTATACCCCGATATTCCTCTCTCGGAGCTTGGCGCGCGTCACGCGCCCCCCATAAGCAAATCCGGTATCAATCACCGCATAAAAAAGCTGCTCGACGCGGCTGAAAAGTTAAAGAAATAAAATCACGAGGAAAAATATGTCTGATTTCGTTCACCTGCATCTTCACAGCGAATACAGCCTGCTTGACGGTGCCGCAAGAATAAAAGAAATACCGAAGCGAGCCGCTGAGTGCGGTCACTCCGCCGTCGCCCTCACCGACCACGGCAATATGTATGGCGCGGTGGCTTTTTTCTCTGCGTGCCGCGAGGCGGGCATCAAGCCTATAATCGGCTGTGAGGTCTACGTCGCGCCCTCGTCGCGCTTCGAAAAAAGCTCTGGTGACGGCGCGTATCAGCATCTCGTTCTGCTCTGCCAAAACGGCGTCGGATATAAAAACCTCATTTACCTTGTATCAAAAGGCTTCACGGACGGCTTTTATTCAAAACCGAGAGTTGACGACGCGCTTCTCGCCGAGCACAGTGAGGGGCTTATCGCGCTCTCGGGATGTCTTGCGGGACGTGTCGCGCGGAATCTCACGAAGGGTGACTACGACGCGGCAAAGGCGGCGGCTCTAAAATATTCAAAAATATTCGGAAAAGACAATTTTTATATAGAAATTCAAGACCACGATCTGCCCGAACAAAAGCAGATACTTCCCGAGCTTGTCAGAATAGCTAAAGAATGCTCTCTCCCTCTTGTCGCGACGAACGACTGCCACTATCTGCGCCGCGGAGACGCCGACACACAGGCGATAATGATGTGTATTCAGACGAACAGCGTCATAACCGACGGCAGACCCGTAGGCTTTTCAACTGACGAATTTTACTATAAAACGACTGAGGAAATGTCGGCGCTCTTCGGAGAATACGAGGGCGCTATCGAAAATACCGTCAAGATCGCCGAACGCTGTAATTTTGAGTTTGATTTCAGCAAGACATATCTACCAACTTACAAATGCCCGAACGGAATGACCTCCTCCGAGCTTCTTCGCAAGATGACCTTTGAGGGGCTCGCAAGGCGCGTAACGTCCGGTGAGATAGATTTCTCCTACGGCAATGAGCAAGAATACCGCGACCGCCTCGATTACGAGCTTTCCGTCATAACCGAGATGGGATATGCCGATTATTTTCTTATCGTTCAGGACTACGTTAATTTCGCGAAATCA
>JAZRUP010000037.1:0-6765 GCA_045652645.1 Eubacteriales bacterium
GGCGGCGAAGCCGACGGAGAGGGCTCAACTGTGCGCAAAGAACCCTCTCACCCGCTATCGCGGGAGCTCTCCCACAGGGAGAGCCTTTAGACGCGTGCATCTTCAGGGGTATGGGCTTTGCCCGAAGCATTTGTAATACAAATGCGAAACTTGCGCGCGATAAAAGGAGGAATTATAATGATATTTCAATTAGGCAGATACACAATAGATGTTGATGTTGAAAAGACCAAAGATTTTTATGCAAGTGCCGTTGCATCTAATGAAATATGCTCTTGTCCTTGTTGCCAACACTTTCCCAATGCAATTATGTCTTGTTCAACTATCATTGTGGATTTCCTAAACAATTTAGGTATTGACCCTCGAAAGCCCGGAGAAGTATTTGGAGATAAATATAATTGTTCCGGATGGTATCATATTGTTGGTACATTACTGAATGGCAGGATGGATGGGTTGGTTTATGATAGTTCAAATGCATTTATTCCCGATAAAACTGTAGATTTTATAGTTTGGTTTGACGATGATAGTAATAGAATGGGGTGGATAGAAAAAAACTTCCCGAGTCCAATCTTGGAATTGTCTTTTTCTACAAATTTCCCCGAACAAACTAATATATAAAGTAACCCCGACAGATATCAAAAAATCTGTCGGGGTTACTTATTTGTTTACAGCGAGGCAATTATTAACCAACTGACCATAATTTTTCCGCTAATCGTGCACGCCCTTCCTTCCGTGGTGTTTTGCCGTGATGGCAGCTTATTCGGTTGCTACTATTTTACCGCTAATTTCGCACGCCCTTTTGCCGATGCTATCAATTAAATCGCGCGATGCGCGATGAAATCCTCGCAAGGCTCGGATGAAATCTTCAGCCTTCGGCTTCAGATGAAATTAAATCCGCCTCCATTAACCCGACGAAGTCGGATTTCATCACGAAGTGATTTCATCCACCGAAGGTGGATTTATTCCGCCACAGGCGGATTTAATTGAAAAAAGCACTTACTTTTCGCAAGTGCTTTTTTCTGGTGACCCGTACGGGAATCGAACCCATGTTTCCAGCGTGAGAGGCTAGCGTCTTGACCGCTTGACCAACGGGCCTCAAATTGAGTGCTTTGGTATTATATCATACTTTTATCAATTTTGCAATACCTTTTTAAAAAAATTTTTTATTTTTTTCTAATTTCAATATTTTAATCAGTCCATCTATCTGATCTCACACTATATGAACACCCTCAAAAGTAAAAAAAATATTGTAAAAATGTAAAATTATATATTTAATATAGAATATAAGTGTATTATATGTTATAATATATCTAAATATAACTTATTAATATATCTTTACGTGAAAGGATGTAAATATGCCTTATAAAGACGACATACAGGCGATATGGGAAGAAGTCAGAGAACAAATGAAGGATTATATACCCGAATCCGCGGTAAATCTATGGTTTGGAGAAGTAAAAGCCGTTGATTTTGATGGATATACCGTCTATCTCGAAATACTTTCCGAACTAAAATACAATACCATATTAAAGCAAGAATATATTTCGGTCGTTGAAAATGAATTTTCGGAATATATGGGATTTCCGATAAAAGTAGATCTTAAATTTACCGGAAAGCCCGTAACCAAAGAGGATATTGAGGAGCTTAAAAAAAGATTTCCTAAACTAACCAAAGAATATACGGAAGAAGCTATAAAAAAAGCAAATATAGCAAAACAGGAATACAGAGACAGGATCGAAAGATCCCATCCTGACGGTGAAGAAGATCCAACGCTAAAGATCCCCGACGCGCTTCCGTTATACAAATTCGAATATACCTTCGATAACTTTATAGTAGGAAATTCAAACAGATTCGCGCACGCGGCATGCTCAGCGGTCGCGAATTTCCCCTCAAAGGACTATAACCCGTTGTTTATCTACGGCCCGTCCGGTCTCGGTAAAACTCATCTGCTTTACGCTATCATAAACGAGATGAAAAAAAATACGCCGAAGATCAGAATAGTTTACATAAAGGGCGACGATTTTACAAATCAGATGATAGAATGTCTCTCGCAGCAGAAGATGAACGAATTTCACGACAGATACAGATGCTGTGACGTACTGCTTATCGACGATATACAGTTTATAGCGGGTAAGGTCGCGACACAGGAGGAATTTTTCCATACGTTCAACGCGCTTTATGAGGAAAGAAAACAGATAATCCTCACGTCAGACCGTCCTCCGCGCGAGATAAAAACTCTTGAGGACAGGCTTAAATCAAGATTTGAAATGGGCCTTATCGCTGACATCCAGCCGCCTGATCTTGAGCTTCGTACCGCTATTATCAAGAAAAAAGCAGAGCAGGTAAATATAGTAGTTCCCGACGACGTTCTCGTTTATCTCGCGGAAAATCTCCGCTCCAATATCCGTCAGCTTGAGGGAGCTATCAAAAAGCTCGCCGCGCTCAGCTTTCTTTCGGGAAAGCCTGTTACGATGGAGACCGCGGAGGGATGCATATCCGAGCTTCTCGGAGGAGCTGAGCCCATAAACGTAACTGTTGATAAGATATTCGCGATCGTATACAAAAAATACGGTATCAGCAGAGAGCAGATCGCGGGAAAATCAAGAGAAAAGGATATAGTCGCCGCAAGACATATATTAAATTATCTTGTAAGAACGGTAACAGAGATGTCATATCCTAACCTTGCGAAGCTCACGAACCGAAATCACGCAACTGTAATGGCATCTATGGAAGCCGTAAACAAAAAGATGATAACGAATCCCTCGTTCTCAGTTGAGATCAAAAATCTCATTAAGGATATAACAGGCGAGGAAACTTTAAGCGGATACGATAATTAATATAAATCTTTGTTGAAAAGCTGTTGAAAAGTTGATAAAAACCTTATTGAAAAAATGTTGGTTTTGTATCTTCCGGTCATTACCGAAAAAAATATTTTTCACACCGGACAAGTTTCCAACAAATTACAGCAGTGCCGATCAACAGCTCTCCAACACGAAAATCATCAGCAAACAGGTAAAAAAAGGCTTTAGTATCAAGCCTTTCAAGGTTTTCCACAGTTCCAACAGGTACTAATATTATTAATTCTATATTCTTCCATTCTTTCATTCTTCCGTTCTATCGCGCGGGAGAAAGTGGAAAATTGAAAACGGGAAGTTGAAAATCAAGCCTGAGTTTTCTGTTGAAAAAAGAAAATGGAATTAATTAAAATAATGCCTGATACCGTAGAGGAGTCGTTTCGCCTCCCGTTACGAACGGTTAAAAATAATCCTCATTTCTATAATTAAGGCGAACGGTTTAATTACGGCTCCCTTGTGTAAAGGGAGCTCCCGCGATAGCGGGTGAGGGATTGTTTTTATTATTATACAACCCCTCCGCCTCGCATTCGCTCGGCACCTCCCCTTACACAGGGGAGGCTATGTAGGCGTTCACTCGCCGACGGAAACAATGTACAATGAATTAATGCGGATGAAAAATCTATAATTCCGTGGCAAATGACGACTGCAAAGCCTTAAAACAATGCAGAATGCACAGTGCACAATGAAGGAATTAAGCAAAGCAAAACTTCCGTGATGTCGCGCAGTCGGAATCTGCGAAGCTTGATTTCGACCCGCGACTGCGGGAGCGAGTAGTCGGGGCGCCGCAACCTTATTTCGCTTTTAGCAAAGCCCTCGACCCCGACGCGCTATAAATCTTAAAAATCCCTACGGTACGGGTATGCCCGTGCCGTAAAGTTGAATAATCGTCTAAAAATATCCCCTTTTTCAAAGTTTTTGAAGATCCTTAAGGAACTTTTCTCAAAAAAGTTCCTTAAGCAGAGCGCGAGACAGAGTCTCGCATATAAAAGCGGAGAGTAGGGGCAGAGCCCCATAATAATTAAATAAAAAATCGAGATACATAAAAAAGAAAGGAAACAGAAATATGAAGATCATATTCAGCAGACAGGCAGCCGCTAATACAGCCGCGCCGCTTATGTGCGCTACGGGTGGAAAATCCGTTCTTGCTACGGCTGACGGCATACTAATCGAGGCAAAATCTCCGGATATTTGCGTATTTACGACTTACGATATGGAAAAAGGACTTCGCACGAACGTAGAGGCGAAGGTAATTGAGGGCGGAAGCTATATAATCAGCGCGCAGAAATTTCTTCAGACGCTTCGCGTAATGGACGGAGACGAGGTAACTCTGACTATTGACGACAAGCTATCGGCGTGTATGTCATCGGGTAAATCATCACACAGGATGAGCGCGATGAACGGCGCGGATTTTCCTCAGCTTCCTGAGCTTACTAGTGAGCTTGGATTTGAGATAAAGCAGTCTGTGCTTCGCAAGATGATATCTAAAACAATGTTCGCTATGGGTGTGAACGACCAACGTCAGGTCCTCAACGGCTGTTATTTTAAAATTTACAGAAACGAGCTTATGATGGTCTCGTGTGACAGCTTCAGACTCGCGAAATGCGTACTTGACGCAAAGCTTGAGAACAGAAACAGCGACGGCAGCGAGCTTCGTTTCGCTTTCATTATCCCCTCTAAAACGATAAATGAGCTTTATAAGCTTCTTTCCGATGACGAGGAAGAAAGTGTCAGAATTTATATGATGCGCCGCCATATCATAATGCAGATCGGTGACATTACGTTCTTCTCAAGACTTATTGAAGGAGAGTACATTGATTTTGACAGAATAATTCTCACGAGTCATAAAATTTACGTTGATATCGACCGTGACGAGCTTTTGTCGGCTCTTGACCGCGCGGCGCTCGTAACCGAGGAGAAGATCGCGGGAAGCGTGCGTTCTCACGTTAAGCTTGAATTTTTGGGCAATACACTCAAAATATCGGCGAACTCGTCCGCGGGAAGCACGTACGACGAGCTTGAGACGGTAAGTGAGGGCGGAGATATATGTATCGCGTTCAACAACAGATACCTTATTGACAGTATAAGGGCGTGTGACAGCGAGAAGATCAGGCTTTCGCTTTCCTCGCCGCTGACGAGCATGAACATTCAGCCTATAAGCGAGGACGACGAGGAGCAGAGCGAGGATCTGTTTATGCTCCTGCCGGTAAGGATGAAAGAATAATTTTTCAAATTATTCTTTCAGTGAAATTCGTCCTTCGGACGAGTGAAATGTTGCTTCGCAACGTGAAATTTGCCTTCGGCAAGTGAAATGTTTGCTGCGCAAACGTTAAGGTAGATTTTCTCGCGCCGCGAGAAAATCAATTTAATTAAAAAAATACCCGCCGACGGAAGCAATGAATTTAATGCGGATGTAAATTCTATAATTCCGCGTTCGTGAGCAATGCGAAGCTTTTGCGAACAAGCGGATGCGACAGCGACAAGTCCGAGTGCCGCAACCGTGCTTCACTTTTGGTAAGGCTAACAGCTCGGACGCGCTATAAATCTAAAAAATCCCTACGGTACGGGTATGCCCGTGCCGTAAAGGTGAATAAACATCTAAAAATATCCCATTTTTCAAAGTTTTTGAAGATTCTTAAGGAACTTTTCTCTAAAAAGTTCCTTAAGCAGAGCGCGAGACAGCGTCTCGCATATAAAAAGCGGATATTGGGGCAGAACCCCATATATCATATAATATTTTTTGGAGAAAGTATGATCTGCAAACGCCTGACAGTCGGGAATTTCAGAAATATCAGCTCTGCCGACGTTGAATTTTCGGAGGGCGTTAACCTGCTTTCGGGCGATAACGCCCAGGGCAAAACAAATCTTCTTGAAGCGCTGTATTAT
Organism: Eubacteriales bacterium; assembly: GCA_045652645.1. Taxonomy (GTDB): domain Bacteria; phylum Bacillota; class Clostridia; order Oscillospirales; family CAG-272; genus RGIG3994. Next base: position 5,736 of record JAZRUP010000037.1, read on the forward strand.
ATTTCGCTCGGGAAAAGCTTTCGCGGCGCGACCGAGTCCGAAATGATAAAATTCGACAGCGATTTCGCATCCGTTTCACTTGATTTTGAAGACTCCGTGAGACTTCAGAACGTATCCGTTCACATTTTTCGCGATAAGCGGCGTAAATTTGAACAGAACGGCGTAAAAATCACGAAAATGTCAGAGATAGTCGGCGCGCTCCGTGCGGTACTCTTTTCACCCGATAACCTATCTCTTATCAAAAACGGGCCGTCTGAAAGACGGAGCTGGCTTGATGTCGCGCTTTGTCAGTCAAGACCGCTTTATATGCAGTCGCTCTCAAGATTCAATAAAATATTAAAACAGCGAAATAAGCTGCTTAAAGACGCGGAGGACGATCCTAAGACCTTCGACTCGACTATCGGCTTCTGGTCGGAGCAGCTCGCGAGAGAGTCGGCGATCCTCGCGAAATTCAGATACGAATATACACTCAAAGCCGCGGCGGACGTGGAGAGATTCTTTTTTGAGATGACGGCTGACCGCGAAAAGCCCGAATTTCTCTTTAAATGCGCCTCGAAGCTTGAACGGGAGGCGTGCCTTGACGTTGAGGCAACGTATGAGGCGTATCTCAAGCTATTGACGTCAAATCTTACGCGTGAAACGGCGGTCGGCTCGACCCTGTGGGGCGCGCATAAGGACGATATAGAAATAAATCTTAACGGCAAAGCGGCGAGAGATTTCGCCTCTCAAGGTCAGCAACGCTCGCTCGCTCTGTCAATGAAGCTCGCTGAAGGTGAGATCTGCCGCGCGGATCGCGGGGAATATCCCGTTTTCCTGCTCGACGACGTCCTATCCGAGCTTGACCCTAAGCGCCGTGCGTATCTCCTCGGCGAGATCCACGGCAAACAGGTCATAATGACCGGCTGCGACGATTCCTCAACCGGCGACGCGAACGTTATTTACGTTAAAAACGGAACGTATACGAAAAGGTAAAGCGAAAGGATATTTATGTCAGGGGCTCTGCCCCAAACCCCTGCTTAAGAAACTTTTT
>JAZRUP010000038.1:0-11644 GCA_045652645.1 Eubacteriales bacterium
CCAAGAGTCATAATCGCAGGGATAACATTTGAAATTAAACCAATTCTTATAAGGTGAATTTTCACAATTACAAGCACCGACGGAATTATATTTTCCATATTTATTAAAGTACAAGCTATCATCACCGGTATGGTTGAAAACACCGTCAAGAATTACGCCGATGCCCTTCTCTTTCGCCCTTTTTATAAGCTCGTCAAAAGCAGCCTCTCCGCCGAAGCCGCCATCTATCTTGAGATAATTTCCCGTATCGTATTTATGATTGGAATGAGCCTCAAAAATCGGATTCAGATAGATCACACTGACCCCAAGACTCTTAAGGTAATCGAGCTTTTCAGAAACGCCCCACAAATTGCCACCGAAGAAGTCGTTATTCTTAACAAAAGAACCGACCTTTACGCCGTATTCGGGGATATCGTTATACCAATCCTCGTGAAGTCTTGAATCCTCACCGTAATTGACCTCTCCCTCGCCGCGGCAAAAGCGGTCGGGGAAAATTTGATACATAACTCCCTTTTTCATCCAATCGGGAGTTCTAAAATCCTTTTTATATATAAGTAAGCAAAACCTTGCGTCGTCAATATCCGTAAGCTCAAAATCCACGTTATTTATGGGAGACGTAAAATACGCTCCGTGTCCGTTTGGAAACACGAAGGTATAGTAAAACAGCCCATCGTCGCTGGTGGGTTCAAAGCTTACTTCATATTTATCGTAGGTTTCGTGCGACTCGACAAGGTGTGTGTCTATGTCTTTGTCCCATTCGTAGTCTCGATGTATCCTGAAAATCGGAGTAGAAGCTCCGAGTGACTTCGGAACATTTAACCTAAACAGTAATTTTATGCCCGAGGAGAACGCACCGAGACGCGATACGTTCTCCCCATTTGCGTCTCCGATAAATTTTTCAATTATCGGATAGCTTGATCTGTCATTTAAAATCATTTATTTTTTGATTTTTTTGTTGCTTTTGGAACAGTAGGCGATGCCAACTTTACGTCTTTAAGTCCCCAGATACGGTCTGCATATTCACGAATACTGCGGTCAGCGGCAAAGAAGCCCGATGCCGCGATGTTGTGAAGCGACTTGCGGCTCCAATCGGTTCGGTTGCGATAATCGGCAACAGCGCGATTGTGAGTGAGGTAGTAAGACTCAAAATCCGCAAGGCACATATAGGGATCGGCAACTCCATAACCAGAGAGCAGATAGTTCGCGATCCCGGCAAACGATTCACCCGCAAAGCCTGTATTGAGGTAGTTAACGATCTTTGAAAGGCGCTCATTTCTTACACAGTAAGCCGCGGCGTTATATCCGTTGAACCAAAGATCCTCAACTTCGTTGCAGGAAAGTCCGAAAATATACATATTATCGTTACCCGCAGCCGCGAGCATCTCGACGTTAGCGCCGTCAAATGTTCCAATAGTTAAAGCGCCGTTCATCATAAGCTTCATACAGCCCGTTCCGCTCGCTTCTTTACCCGCAAGGGATATCTGCTCAGAAATTTCGGCAGATGGGATAAGAGCCTCGGCAAGAGTTACATTGTAATCCTCAAGGAATACTACCTGAAGCTTTTCACGGATCTTGGGATTCGACTCAATATCCTTCTGGATATAGCAAATAAGACGAATTATCTCTTTTGCAAGATGGTATCCCGATGCCGCTTTCGCGCCGAAAATAAACGTCTGAGGATAGATGTCAAGATCGGGATTTTCTTTAAGATCGAGATAAAGTCCTATAATATTGAGCGCGTTGAGAAGCTGACGCTTATACTCGTGAAGTCTCTTGATCTGAACGTCAAATATAGAATGAGTATTAAGCGATACACCGCTCTTTTCCATAACGAGCTTTGCGAATTTTTCTTTATTGTGATGCTTGATCTCTCGAAGCTTCTCAAGAACCGCTGTATCGTCGGCATATTTGTTGAGCTCGGCAAGCATCTCTGGATTCTTGCGGTATCCCGTACCGATAGTTTCGTCAAGAAGACCCGCAAGCTCGGGGTTTGAATAACAGAGCCAACGTCTGTGAGCAATACCGTTAGTCACGTTTGTGAACTTATCGGGGGTCATCTTATAGAAATCCTTGAATACGGTATCCTTGAGTATCTGTGAGTGAAGCTTTGATACTCCGTTGACAGTATGAGAACCGATAACGGAAAGATTAGCCATTCTTACCTGACCGTTTGCAAGGATAGCCATATTGGAGATACGGTTCCAGTTTCCGGGAAACGCATCCCAAGCTTCCTTACAGAATCGCTCGTTGATCTCCTTAATTATCATATGAAGTCTTGGAAGCTTAAGGCTGAAAAGATCCTCATTCCATGTTTCAAGAGCCTCGGGCATAACAGTATGGTTAGTATAAGACATAATACGTGTCACGAAGTTCCACGCCTTATCCCAGTCAAAGTAATAATCATCAATAAGGATCCTCATAAGCTCGGGAATACAGAGAGCCGGGTGAGTATCGTTAATGTGGATAGCTACCTTGTCGGGAAGGTTTTCAAGAGTTCCGTAAACCGCCAAATGATCTCTGATTATATTCTGAACAGAGGCAGTAACCAAGAAATACTGCTGTGTAAGTCTGAGGAGTTTACCTTCATCGTGATTGTCGGACGGATAAAGAACCTTGGAAATAACGTCAGCCTTTGTGCTTTCCTCCAGAGCCTTTGCGTACTGTCCCTGAGTGAAAAGACCCATATTGAAGTTCTTTATATCGCGCGCTTTCCATAGTCTGAGCTGACCGACACCTGAGCTGTCTCCTCCCGAGATCATCATATCGTAAGGAACGGCCTCAACAACTTCGGGGTTTTCATAAATTATCTCACAGCGTCCGTCTTGATTCCAATTTTCCTTTATGTGTCCGCCAAAACGAACATTGAAGGTTCTGTCTGTTCTCGGAACAAGCCAAACTTCTCCTCCCGGAAGCCATATGTCGGGCATCTCGACCTGAATACCGTCAATTATTTTTTGCTTGAAAAGGCCGTATTCATAGCAGATCGAAAATCCGATGGCAGGATAATCGAGCGAAGCAAGAGAGTCCATATAACAAGCCGCAAGACGACCGAGACCTCCGTTTCCAAGACCCGCGTCGGGCTCACAATCGAAAAGGCTGTCTAACTCAAAGCCAAGCTCTGAAAGTGCTTTGCGGTAGTTATCGGTAAGACCGAGGTTGCAGAGATTCGTCTTCATTGATCTTCCAAGAAGGAACTCCATACACATATAATAAATACGCTTACCGCCAACCTTATTGGTCTCATTTCTGAAATCAACGCGCTTCTCACTGAGAAGATCGCGGATTGTCATTGCCGTTGCCTTGTAAATTTGCTCCTTTGTTGCTTCCTCGGGTGAGCATCCGAGACTTCTTGAGAGTTTTGTTGTAATGTTTTCTTTGATTTCCTTGACATTTGGGGTGTAGTTCATTGATTTTGTGTATCCTTTGTATAAATTGATCATCAGATCGAGTCGTAAAGTGCCAGATATTTAAGAGCTGACACCTTCCACGAGAAGTCGACTGACATTATAATGTTTATAAATTTCTTGCGCTTTGTAAGCTGTCTCCAAAGGGCAACTGCCGCCTGCGAGCGTTCAAGAAGCTCTGCGGAACTGTAATTGGCAAACGTGAATCCGTTGCCTTCCATAATCTTGTCGTGCTCCCAATATCCCTTGATGGAGTCATAAAGTCCGCCTGTTTCGCGTACCACCGGAATTGCGCCGTATCTTGACGCTATCATCTGCGAAAGTCCGCAAGGCTCGCTCTTTGAGGGCATAAGGAATATATCCGCCGCCGCGTAAATCCTCTTCGAAAGATCGCGGTCGTATTCGATAAGGGCGCGCATCTTTTCGGGATATTTAGCTTCAAGTCCCGTAAAGAAGCTCTCAAACTTAGATTCTCCCTTTCCGAGAACAACTATCTGAACGTCATCAGTGAGGAGAGACTCTGCCATCTCAGCAACAAGGTCAAGTCCCTTGTGAGCCGCAAGACGGCTGATTATGGCTATCATAGGAACGTCGTTTCGTTCTGGAAGCCCGATCTTCCTTTGAAGATCAAGCTTATTCTCAGCCTTTCCAAGGGCAGCACTCGTCTTGGTATAATTCTTTACAAGAACCTTATCAGTTTTGGGATTATAGTATTCGTAATCTATACCGTTGAGAATTCCGCCAAGCTTGAATGAATACTGATTGAGTACGTATGCAAGTCCGTGAGAATGCTCGTCGCCTCTGATCTCCTCAGCATACTTTGGGCTGACCGTAGTAACCTTATCCGCCAGCTCGATAGCCGCCTTCATAAGGTTGATACAATCACCGTATTCCATTATATCGTGATCCTCGGGGTTAAGAGAGAAGACGTCGCCGAGAATAGCGAAATCGTATTTGCCCTGGTATTCAATATTATGGATGGTAAATACTGTCTTTATGTCGTACATACCTTCAACAAGCTTATATTTTCTGTTGAGATATACAACTGAAAGCGCCGCTTGCCAATCGTGAGCGTGAAGCACGTCAGGCTTCCACTCCGAACGGCAGAGGAACTCCATAACAGCCATACAGAAATACGCGTAACGCTCTCCGTCATCGTATTCTCCGTAAAGTCCCTTGCGGTTAAAATAATATTCGTTGTCAACGAAATAATATATTACGCCGTCCTTGATCAGAGAATAAATTCCGCAATACTGACGTCTCCAGGAAAGCTGAACCTCAAAAAGAGCTTCTTCCTTCATCTGCTGACGCCATTCCGGCTTGACAGCGGAATAAAGAGGCATTATAACTCTTACGTCAACCTCATCTCCGCCCGCGCTTTTTATCGCTGCGGGAAGCGAACCGAGAACGTCACCAAGTCCGCCTGTTGCCGCGAAAGGCATCGCTTCCGCACCTACAAATAATATTTTCTTCATCTTTTTTCCTTTCGATTTTAGATCATTACTCCCTTACCGATAAAGAACGGCATAGTTTCGTGACCGGACAAAACCCGTCCATCTTTTACTATGACGTTTTTGTCTGAAATAACACAATTAAGAGCAACATCAGAACCAACATATGTGTTCTGCATAAGTATGCAATTTCTTACGATCGTTCCCTTCCCGACCTTTACTCCGCGGAAGATTATGGAATTCTCAACCTGTCCTTCTATAACGCATCCGTCAGCAATTACAGAGTTTGTAACCTTTGCATCAGACGTGTATTTGGTGGGAGGCGAGTTTCTTACCTTCGTGAGGACAGGACGGTTCTTAATTCCGAAAAGTCCGTTACGGGCATCGGATTCGAGAAGCTTCATATTGCAATCAAAATAACTTGCCAGAGAACCGATGAGTGAATAGTATCCCTCATACTTGTAAACCTTGATCTTTGCCTTACCGAGATTGCGTGCGATAAGATCATGATAGAATTTTGTATATCCGTGAGCCGCGGCATCAAGCAAAGCGTTGATGAGGTAAAGTCTGTTGAATACCATAATATTCATACTTATATCAACTTCTTTAGCCTTGGACGGAATATAGTCTATAACGTCAACAAGATCTCCTTCGGGATCAACACTCAGTATCTCGTTGTGCGCGTTAAGCGGATAATCCGCAGGGTTAATTGTCTTTGCGACCAACGTAATGTCCGCGCCGCTTGCTTCATGCTGTCGGAGAACGTCGGAAATATCAACGTTACAGATAACGTCGCAGTAGGACGTAACGATATAATCCTCGGTACAGCGTCCGATAAAGTTCATAACGCCGAGAAGCGCCTCAAGCCTTGTTGAGTAGACCTTGTTTGCCGCATCGTTATCGTAAGCGGTTATGAACGGAGGCAGTATTTTGATACCGCCCGAACGGCGCGCGAGATCCCAGTCTTTTCCCGTTCCGATGTGGTCAAGCAAAGACTGATAGTTGTAATGAGTAATAACACCGACCTTCGTTATATCGGCATTTACCATATTGGAAAGCGCAAAGTCTATAAGACGGTATTTTCCGCCAAAAGGAACGCTGGCAATAGTACGGATCCTTGTAAGCTCCGGTAATGAATTATCGTGTATATTGGAAAAAATCAATCCTGCAGCAGTCATTTTTATCGCCCTCCTTTAATCGTTTGAAATCATTTCACCGGCGGCAACTGTCGTTCCGGGTGCTACTTCGCAACCTCTGCCGAGAACAGTGATTCCGGCAGCTTTTTTCTTATCTTCGCCAATCTTTGCGCCGGCTCCGATCTGACAATCGCTGTCAACGATGGAATAATTAACGGTTGCGCCCTCGGCAATAACGGTGTTTTCCATAATAACGGCATCCTTGACAAGTGCGCCGTACATAACCTTTACACCGGAACCAAGAACGGAATTCTTAACTGTTCCGTATATCTCGCAGCCCTCGGTTATAACGGAATTTTCAACCTTCGCGTTGTCTCCTACGTACTGGGGAGCGCTTGCGTAGTGACGCGAGAAAATTCGCCAAGCCTCGTCGTTAAGCTTAAGAACCGGACGCTTACCGAGCATATCCATATTTGCCTCGTGAAGGCTGTCGATAGTTCCAACATCCTTCCAATAGCCCTTGAAAGGATAAGCGTACATACGCTCACCCGCGCCGAGCATATTGGGAATAATGTTCTTTCCGAAGTCGTTTGCAGATCCCTCGCAAGCCTCGTCGGCACGGAGATAGTCAAACAGCTTGTTCTTGTTAAAGATATAAATACCCATAGACGCCTTAGTACTGTCAGGATTCTTGGGCTTCTCCGAGAACTTGATTATCTTTCCTTCATCATCCGTTGTCATAATACCGAATCTGCTGGCCTCTTCGATCGGAACGTCAATTACAGCGATAGTGCAATCGGCATTCTTTTCCTTGTGATAGTCGAGCATTTCGGAATAGTCCATCTTATAGATATGGTCACCCGAAAGAACGATTACGTATTCGGGATCATAGCGATCGATAAACTCTATGTTCTGGTAAATAGCGTTAGCCGTTCCGCGATACCAGTCGGCACCGTCGTGTCCCTGATAAGGAGGCAAGATCTTAACACCGCCATAGGTACGGTCAAGATCCCACGGCAAACCGTTTCCGATATATTCGTTAAGAACAAGCGGTTGGTACTGCGTCAAAACGCCCACGGTATCAATACCCGAGTTGACGCAGTTTGACAGTGTGAAATCAATGATCCTGTACTTTCCGCCGAACGAAACGGCAGGTTTTGCTGTTTTTGTTGTCAGTGCATAAAGTCTGCTTCCCTGACCGCCCGCCAACAGCATAGCGACGCATTCTTTCTTTTTGATCATGTCATCCTCCATATTTTTTATTTATATTGATCAGCACATCATATCAGAAATATAAATTCAAGAATATTTTAATGTTTGAAAAACTAAATATAATCTTAGGGATATCACTGATATTATTATATACCATCAGAATCGTTTTTTCAAGTACTTTTTATATATTCTTAAAAAAATATATAAAAAAAGTGCTTTTTTTATTAAAATAAAATATATACATACATTTCCGTTGACAGAATGATTTTATTATGTTATAATTTTAAGGTAGCTATATTATTTGCTCGCAAATATAAAAAGGTGGTGTTTTTTTGAAAGCATCTATGCCTCAAATTGCTGCTAACGAAAAATTACGCAGACGGATTTGTGATGATATTATTAACAAAAGACTGTCACATGCCTATATTATAGAAGGCGCGCCCGGAACAGGTCGAAAATTGTTTGCAAGATCCATAGCAAAAGCTCTTGCCTGCCTTAATAAATATTCCGACGGAGTTCCACTTCCTTGTGATTCTTGTGAATCGTGCAGAAAAATATCAGAAGGGCTTTCTCCCGATGTTGTTTTTGTTCGACGCGAAGAGGATAAAGCAACTATCGGCGTTGAAGCGGCAAGATTTATAAAATCTGATATAAATATAGTGCCAAATGATATTGACTATAAAATATATATTATCGAAGAAGCTGATCGTATGACTGATGAGGCTCAAAACGCATTGCTTTTAACTCTTGAGTCCCCTCCGCCTTATGCTATAATATTATTGATATGTGAGAAGGCGTCCTCTTTGCTTGAAACTGTTAAAAGCCGTGCCCCAGTCCTTAGAACAGAGCCGGTCTCAAAAGAAACTATGATCGATTTTCTTTGTAATTACGCGTCTGAGGAAACCGTTGCCAAAGCGCGACGGTTAAGATCATCAGAACCGGCAATTTTTGATGAAATAATCACAGCCTCAGCAGGCGGAATTGGATATGCGTATGAACTTTTAGACCGTGAAAAACGAGAATCGGTATTAAAAGACAGAGAGCAAGTGCGAAATTTTATAAGATCCGCATTAAACACATCAGACAAAACGGTTTTGATCGATACCGTAGCTGCATTCCCACAAAAAAGAGAGGAGCTTTCCGTGTTTCTGGATACGGTTATGCTTGCGCTAAGAGATCTTATAATTTTAAAGCAAAGCGAAACCGCCCCTCTTTACTTCTATTCAGACAGAGATGAGGCCCTTGAGCTTTCCTCTTTAAGATCAGCATCATATCTTTTGAAGTTTTTAGCGGCATGCGAAGAAGCATCTGCTTCTTTACTGCGCAAATCCAACATAAAATTAACAACTACAATTCTTATAACAAGCTTATAATAATTTTTATGAGGTAAAAATGGAAAATAACAATAATCAAGGAAATCAAAAGCAAAATATTGGTCACAGAAGACCGCATCACCGAAAGGGCGGAAACAAAAAAAACAATCAAAACAACAATAAATATCAACAACGCCCGGAAAATATTAAATCTCAAGAAAATTCAACAAACAAGCAGTTAGAAGAAACAATAAATAAATCAAAGATTTCTTCGCCTTCTGAGCTTGACTCTCTTTTCGACGATGATTTTATTTATTTTTCAGATAAAAAGTTAAAGAAAGAAGAAAAGCAGTATACATTTACTGAAGAAGAGCTCGACAAAATACTTGCGGAACCAGTTGCGGTCGAGGATAACAGACCCAAAACAGAGATAATAGGCATTCGTTTCAAAAAGATGGGAAAAATGTATTATTTTGATCCAAACGGATTTACCGCAAAGGTTGGAGAATCCGCCATTGTCGAAACCGCAAGAGGTCTTGAATTTGGTTACGTTTGCCTTGGAAACCATCTTGTTCCCACAGATGATCTTTTTCAACCGCTTAAACCGGTTGTTCGCATAGCAACTCCCGAAGATATCGCTCATAATGAAGAAAATTCGGAAAAAGAAATTGAGGCTTTTAAGATCTGCATAGAAAAGATCTCCATTCATAAGCTTGATATGAAGCTTGTAGATGCTCAATATACTTTCGATAATTCTAAGTTGATATTCTATTTTACAAGTGCGGGACGAGTTGATTTCCGCGATCTTGTCAAAGACCTTGCGTCTGTATTCAAAATAAGAATAGAGCTTCGTCAGATAGGGATCAGGGATGAAGCTAAGCTTATCGGTGGTCTCGGGATCTGCGGCAGACCCCTATGTTGTGCAACATTTCTTTCCGATTTTGTTCAGGTATCTATAAAAATGGCAAAGGAACAAAATCTTTCCCTCAATTCAAATAAGATCTCAGGAACTTGCGGACGACTTATGTGTTGCTTGAGATATGAATACGATACGTATCGTGAAGAGATCGAAAAGCTTCCTCCGGTAGACGGCATTGTTGAAACCCCGGAGGGAAAAGGTACTGTTGTTGAAGTAAGTCCTTTGTCCGGAACTGTTAAAGTTAAGATCATCGACAAACAAGAAAACGTAAATATCAAAGCTTTTAAGGGGACTGAATGCAAGGTTCTCTCTGTTCCAACATCTGTTGAAGAAAAAAAATAAGGTAATTTTAAAAAAAGCCTTTCTTTTTTTGACATTATGTGATATAATGTTACCATAAATCTAAATGGAGGTGATTTTCGATGGCATACAAGATCAATCTTGACGAATGCATCGGTTGCGGAGCTTGTAAAGATGAGTGCCCCGTTGGCGCTATCACTGAAAGCGATGGAAAGTACGTTATCAACGCTGATGAGTGCCTCGACTGCGGTGCTTGCGAAGGCGCTTGCCCTGTTGGTGCGCCCAAAGCTGAATAAGTTACATACTTCTTCGTTTGCGCGAAATCTCGGAGGCTGCCGACATATCGGCAGCCTTTTCAAAATGAAGGATGTTTTATGAAAGGCAATATAATTTACGTTAACGAAAGAATAACGATGAAAGCTCTTCGAGGAGGTCAGGCTTTTGGCACTGATTCCTATCTTTTGGCGGCATACGCGACACATACTGAGCTTGCCGCGGTTGAATTTGGAAGCGGTATAGGTGTTTGTTCCCTTCTTTTGGCGGACAGACGCAAAGCAAAATATATTTACGCGGTTGAAATTCAAAAAGAGCTTCATGACGTAGGAGTAGATAATTTTTTGAGCAACAAAATGCCAGTTGACATCAAACCTCTTAACAAGGATATTCGCGAGCTTGACCAAAAAGATTTCTCTATGCCCGTAGGAATGGTTATAGCAAATCCTCCGTATTTTAAAAAAGGCAGTGGTATCCAAAGCCCAATACCAAGCAAAAACGCAGCCAGATTTGAATTAAACGGAGGAATTTCTGATTTTGCCGATGCGGCATCAAGGATCCTTGTCAACGGAGGGCTTTTTTACACAGTTATGCGTCCCGAAAGGCAAAAGGACCTGGATAAAGCGCTTATAGATTCGGGATTTGCTCCCTCAAAAAGAACCTTTGTTTATCACAAAAGCCATTTTGAGCCGGCAATGATCCTTACAGAAGCTATCAAAGGAAAAACTCAGCAAAGTATGCTTGTAACAAAGCGCTTGGTCTTGCATTATGATGACGAAAGTTCGACAGAGGACGTAAAAAAAATATATGACAGTTGTGATTTCGGAGAATTTTTAAATGAATGAAACAAAGCACCTTTTAAGCTGCGTCAGACGCGCGGTAGACGATTATTCAATGATAGAGGACGGAGACAAAATAGCCGTCGGTATATCCGGAGGCAAGGATTCCTTAGCGCTTCTTTGCGCACTCGCGGGGCTTCGCCGATTCTATCCTAAAAAATTTGAAATGATCGCTCTTACTATTGATATGGGTCTTGAGGGTACAGATTTTTCTCCGATAGCAGAGCTTTGCGAAAAGCTTAATGTAGAGTATAAAATAATACCGACTCAAATTTCAAAGATAATATTTGAAGAGAGAAAAGAAGCTAATCCCTGCTCCCTTTGCGCTAAAATGAGGAGGGGAGCTATACATTCATCGGCAAAAGAACTCGGGTGCAATAAAGTCGCACTGGGACATCATTTTGACGATACGATAGAAACTTTTATGCTCAATCTGTTTTTCGAAGGCCGTATAGGTTGCTTCTCTCCTGTAACTTATCTTTCAAGAACCGATATAACTCTGATAAGACCTATGATATATCTTCCGGAAAAAGACGTACGTTATTACGCAAACGCAACAAAGCTTCCGATTGTAAAGTCCACCTGCCCTGCTGACGGTAATACACAAAGAGAGGAAATGAAAAAAATGCTCGCGGAGCTTGACCGAAAGCATAAAGGGCTACGATACAGAATTTTCGGCGCAATACAGCGCGGAGAGATAGACGGATTCAAGCAGACGGGCAGACTTAACGGTATTGAGGCATACTCGGTAGAGGAGGAATAAGCATTATGATAAAAATAATGTTCGTATGCCACGG
>JAZRUP010000039.1:0-3192 GCA_045652645.1 Eubacteriales bacterium
TTGCACTCTCAAGATACGTAAATCCCGATCTTAAAAGACACAAGCTCGATAATCTTGCGGAATATTTCGGCCTTGGAGACTTTAATCACCATCGCGCGTGCGACGACGCGGCAATACTTGGGCGAATCTTTGCCTGCATGGTGGAAAAGCTGAAGGTTGAAGGCGTTGAGAGCGTTTCTCAGATGATCGAGACTATGAGTGAGGGCGCAGACCCGCTCAAACTCAAAACTTATCACCAGATAATTTTAGTCAAGGATGCGGTAGGACTTAAAAATCTTTATAAGCTGATCTCTGCAAGCTATCTTGACTACTATAAAAAAGTGCCGAGAATCCCCAAAAGCGTGCTTGAAGCGCACAGGGACGGACTCATTATCGGTTCGGCTTGTGAGGCTGGCGAGCTTTTCTCGGCGATACTTGAAAATAAACCGGAGTCAGAGCTTCTGGCTATCGCGGATTTTTATGATTATCTTGAAATCCAGCCGATATGTAACAACCGCTTCCTGCTTGATAACGGACAAGCAACAAACGACGAGCAGTTAAGAGATTTTAATCGCAGAATAATTGAGCTCGGAGAAAAATCGGGCAAGCCCGTCGTTGCTACCTGTGATGCGCATTTCATGAACAAAGAGGACGAGCTTTATCGTAAGATACTGCTTGCCGGAATGAAGTTCAAGGATGCGGACAGAGATGTCGGTATATATATGCGAACGACCGACGAGATGCTTGAGGAATTTTCTTATCTCGGTGAGGAAAAAGCCAAAGAAGTAGTTATAACCAACCCGAATATGATAGCTGATATGGTGGGTGATGTAAGACCTATCCCCAAGGGTACGTACACTCCGAGTATCGAGGGCGCTGAGGAGGATCTTGAGAGGGAATGTTACTCATTTTCCGAATCTATCTACGGCTCTCCTCTTCCTGCTGTTGTAAAAGACAGACTTGACAGAGAGCTTACATCTATTATCAAAAACGGATTTGCCGTGCTATATATGATTGCGCGTAAGCTGGTTAAATACAGCGAGAGCCAAGGATATCTTGTGGGTTCCAGAGGTTCGGTAGGTTCGTCCTACGTTGCGTTTGCGGGCGGTATTTCAGAGGTTAATCCGTTGCCGCCGCACTATGTTTGCCGTAAATGCCAATACAGCGATTTCTCAAACGAAGGTAAATACGGCTCCGGCTTTGACTATCCTGACAAAAACTGTCCCGTGTGCGGAGAGCTTATGTATTCTGACGGACACGATATCCCGTTTGAAACATTTCTTGGTTTCTACGGCGATAAATCCCCCGATATCGATCTGAACTTTGCGTCGGGAGAGCTTCAGGGTAAGGTTCATAAATATACCGAGGAGCTTTTCGGTTCGCAAAATGTTTTCCGCGCGGGAACGCTCGGTACTCTTGCAGATAAAACGGCATACGGATTCGTTATGAAGTATCTTGAGGAGAAGCAGATAAGCATCAGCCGCGCCGAGGTCGACCGACTCGTTTCGGGATGCGTGGGAGTCAAGAGAACCACAGGTCAGCACCCCGGCGGAATCATCGTTGTTCCTCAGGAATATGAGGTGTATGACTTCACCCCTGTTCAGCACCCTGCGGATGACCCCAACTCAAGCATAGTAACGACTCACTTCGCTTTCTCGTATCTGCACGATACGATACTTAAGCTTGACGAGCTCGGACACGATATTCCCGCCAAATATAAGTTGCTTGAAAAGTTCAGCGGAATGAACGTTATGGACGTTCCTATGAATGACAGAGCGGTTTATGAGCTCTTCCAATCAACGAGCCCGCTCGGAATAACCCCCGACGCGATAGGCGGCGTTCAGGTAGGAACGTTCGGTCTGCCCGAGTTTGGAACGGCGTTCGTTCAGCCTGTTGTACTTGAATCAAAGCCGAGGACGTTTGCCGACCTTCTTCAGGTCTCGGGTCTGACCCACGGAACGGACGTTTGGCTCGGTAACGCGCAGGACCTTATCAAGAACGGTATCTGTGACATTTCAAAGGTTATAGGAACGCGTGACGGTATTATGCTTGACCTTATCCGTTACGGGCTTGAGAACGGTATCGCGTTTAAGATAATGGAATCCGTCCGTAAGGGTAGGGGACTTACTCCCGAATGGATAGAGGAGATGAAAAAGCACGACGTTCCCGATTGGTATATAGATTCCTGCCTTAAGATAAAATACATGTTCCCGAAGGCTCACGCCGCTGCGTACGTTATGTCGGCGATACGAGTCGGTTGGTTCAAGGTGCATCTGCCCGTCGCGTTCTATTGCGCGATGTTTACGGCTTCGGTCACGGACTTTGACGCGGAGCTTGCGCTCTCGGGCAAGAGCAACGTGTTTTACGAGTTGAACAGGATCAAGAAGCTCGGACGTGAGGCATCGCAGAAGGAGCAGGGCTCGGTATCAACGCTTGAGCTTATGAACGAGTGCCTCGCACGCGGCATCAAATTCCTTCCCGTAGATCTCGAAAAATCTGCGGCAAAGGAATTCTGGCCTGAGAACGGCGCGATAAGACTCCCGTTCCTCTCGCTCGGAGGACTCGGTGAGACCGCGGCTCTCCGCATCATTGAAGAGAGAGAAAAATCCTCGTTCTTCACGATAGACGACCTTCAGACCCGCGCGGGACTGAACAAGAGCGTAGTTGAAATTCTCAAGAAAAACGGCGTTCTTGACGGCCTCAGCGAAACTGATCAGCTCAGTATGTTTTAACACATAAAAACATAAAAAACACTTGAAAAAACACCGCCGTTGTGATATAATGACGGTGTTAACGGAGGCATAGCTCAGTTGGTCAGAGCGCACGGTTCACATCCGTGAGGTCGCAGGTTCGAGCCCTGCTGTCTCCACCAACAAAAAACGCACTTTTGTCTACCGACAAAGGTGCGTTTTTTGAATGATGTTTGCCTTCGGCAAATGATGTTGGCTACGCCTAATTATGCGTGGCTTCGCCACATTTTATGGCAAACATCGCATCATTGCGAAACGAAGTGTAGCAACATCGTATTTTCGAAGCAAATGCATTATATCGGCGTAAGGCGATGCATCATTTAAAACACAAGGCTACGCCTTGATTTATTTGCGAGAGTGTTGTATAATAAAGGTGAAACGGCGGAGAAGACATGAGTTGGGATGGATTTTACAAATCAATTCAAGAGGCATATCATATAGAAGACGAAGCTACTGTAATAAA
>JAZRUP010000040.1:0-7421 GCA_045652645.1 Eubacteriales bacterium
TGAGGCTCACCGAAGTAACGGAGAGGCTCGTTATTCTCCTTACCGCCGGGCTTGAGGTCACGGTCTGGAAGGTTGGGAAGGCAGAGCATTACGTTCTGCAGCTCGGCCTCGACCGCCTTTATCTTCTCGTCGTTAGCCTTGACGGTCTCGGAGATGGTCTTCATCTGCGCGAAGATCTCCTTTGTGTCCTTGCCCTCTTTTTTGTATTGGGGAATAAGCTTGGACGTCTTGTTCTGCTCTGCCTTGAGGGCTTCCGTTTCCGCTATGAGAGCGCGTCTCTGATTATCAAGCTCAAGTATCTGTCCGATCTCTTCCTTTGCGTCCTTACCCTTGATGGCAAGTCTTTCTATAACCTCTTCGGGATTTTCTTTTATATACTTAATGTCTAACATTTTATTGCCTTTCTGTGAATAATATATTAACTAATTATAAATTGTCGAAAATTTGATCGCCGCAAAGAGTTTTTAGCAGCGTTTCAAGATCTTCATTTGTTTCGTAGCTGATCTCAACTGTCTTTTTCTTAGGGGAATGAGTAATGCGCACCTTGCGTCCGAGAATAGAGCGCGAACGGTTTTCAAGCTCCTTCATATAGAGCTTTATCTGCCCTGCCGTGCTGTCAAGCTCTGTGTATTCATCTTCCTCGGCGGGAGCGTTTAGCTTTTTGACTGCCGCTTCGGTCTCTCTTACCGACATATCGCGATTGGTGATCCTTACAGCCAAGGGCAATATCTGCTCGCTGTCTTTGAGTCCGAGCAATGCTCTCGCGTGACCTGCCGAAAGCTCGCCCGAGCGAAGCATCTCGAGGACATCATCGGGAAGATCAAGCAAACGGAGCAAGTTGGCTATAGCCGAACGGCTCTTTCCTACCTGCTTCGCGACCTGATCCTGCGTGAGATCGAATTTTTCTATGAGCATCTCATAAGCCATCGCTTCTTCAATGGGATCGAGATCCTCTCTCTGTACGTTTTCAATAATTGAGACCTGCGCGGTCTTGAGGTCATCTCCGTCGAAAATCACCGCGGGGATCTCGTCAAGTCCCGCCATTTTAGCGGCTCTCCAACGCCTTTCGCCCGCGATTATCTCATAAAGACCGGGAAGAGTCGCGTTTTCACGCACGATTATAGGCTGAAGCACCCCGTATTCGGATATAGAATCGGCAAGAGCCGCCAAAGCCTCTCTTTCAAAGGTCTTTCTTGGTTGATCTTTCCTGGGCTCGATATCTTTGAGCTTAAGATTTTCTACGTTTCCTTTCTTTTCGTCGAGCATGTTGTCGTCGAGGATCGCGAAAAAGTCACGACCCAGAGCGTTTGGGCGTTTTGACATGCGACATAGCACCGTCCTTTCTGTATAAACTGTTGTCACGCTTGATCGGCTCGGATCTTACGACTTGAGTCTTTGAGGTCAAAGTAGGAGAATTGTCCTCAAGCAGCGAGTCAAGACCGCGTCCGAGACCTACCGCCTTCTTTTGAGACGGCTTTTTCGCGGTTTTTTTGTCGTTTTCCTCTGTATTTGGAGTTTCTTTTCTTATTATCATATTCTTTCACTAAGCTCCTTTGCTACGGATATGTATTCGAGCGTAGCTTTGGCGCGTTTATCGTGATAATATACGGGCTTTCCGTGGCTGGGCGCCTCGGAGAGCTTGACATTTCTTGAAATAGTTGTGGAAAAGAGCTTGTCCGCATAGTGCTTTTTAAGCTCACCTATTACCTGAGTGGAAAGCAAAAGTCTCGGATTGTGCATCGTCACGAGGATACCGCAGACAGAAAGCTTGCTGTTATAAAGCTTATTTATACGCTTTATGGAGATAAGGAGCTGCGAAAGTCCTTCGAGCGCATAAAATTCACACTGCATAGGCACAACAACGCCATCGCAAGCGGAAAGCGCGTTGATGGTCAGCATACCGAGAGAAGGCGGACAGTCGATAATTATATAATCGAAGTCGTTTCCAACCTCTTCAAGGGCTGTTTTTAGTCTGTATTCGTTATCCGTGAAGTCAAAAAGATCAAATTCCGCTCCCGCAAGTGACACATTTGTGGGGATCACGGACAAGTTTTCAAAAGGCGTTTCTACGATCGCCTCTTTGACGGGAACTTCCCCCAGAAGAAGCTCTCGCGTAGTGGCTTTCAATCCTTTTTTGGGGATTCCCACACCGCTGGTGGTGTTTCCCTGCGGGTCAAGATCTACGATAAGCGTTCTGAATCCGATAACGCCGAGCGACGCCGCCACATTGACCGCAGACGTTGTCTTTCCGACGCCGCCTTTTTGGTTCGCAAATGCTATTATTTTTGCCATTTTGCCTTACCTTTCTGCAAAATTTTAGTGTATTTCGCCGTTGATACCACGGCTGTAAATTATATGGGAACATTATAACACATTTTTTTCTTTTTTTCAATAGGTAAAACAAAAATGTTAAAAATAATATGACTTTTTGTTTCACGTGAAACGCTTTCGGACGCGCTCTCGATGTTTCACGTGAAACATCAAAAAGCTCGTTCAATGTTTCACGTGAAACACTAAAAATCAGTTTGTCGAACGTTTCACGTGAAACACAAAAAATGACTTGCTCAATGTTTCACGTGAAACAAAAACCGCCTCAAACAACAAGCTTGAGGCGGTTTTTGAGCCGATCAAAGAGGCTTTTTCTTTATTTGGCCGTAGTTTCTCGGGTAATTATCGGGTGTTCGCGAGTTTTTTGTTATAATAAACAACAGTCTGTCGTCGCCGTTGTCGTCCTTGTAAAGCTTGGATACGCTCACGTCTTGGCTCGCACCGAGAATTTTTCTCGCGTTCTCGGATTCCTCGATCTCGTGAAGCGCTATCTCCGATTTCATAGCGATGAACGAGCCGTTTGGCTTAACAAACGGCAGGCAGAGCTCGCAAATTATAGGCAAAGAAGCCACAGATCTCGCTATGGCGCAGGAAAAACCGTTTCGCATGTTAGTTTTCGCGAGATCCTCCGCGCGTCCGAACACAGGAGTTACGTTTGTAAGCCCGAGCAGTTCGGCGGTCTTTTTTATGAAATTCACCTTTTTTTCGGTGCTGTCGATGGGAGTTATCTTAATATCGGGGCGAATTATAGCAAGTGGGAGCGATGGGAATCCCGCGCCGCTGCCGACGTCGATCACCGTCGAGTTTTTAGGAATAGCGACAGACGCCGCCGCTGAATCGTAAAAATGCTTTTGTATGACTCCTTCAAGCGTCCTGATAGCTGTTAAATTGTATTTTTCGTTCTCCTCAAGAAGCCTTGTTGCCAGTAAAAAGAAGCGTTCAAGCTCATTTTCGCTCCAATCGCAGCTTTTTTGAAGCTTTTTAAAGACGTTTTCTGTAATTTTGTCAAATTCTTGCCTTGTAAAGTTCGGCATTTCAGATCACCTTTCCGTGTTTTTGTATCAGAATATATTTTCGTTAAAGACATATACGTAAAGTATTTCTCCAACGTGTCCGCGTTCATTGTATCCGGGGGTCTCTATTATAAAGGATTCGCTCAAAGATCCGTTAAGTATTTTCGACACTATCCATCTCTGCATATCCTCATTTTCTTTTTCGGTAAGAAGCAAGAAGTATCCATCCGCGGTGTCTTTTGACAAAAACGCATCCTTTGACGATTGATATTCATACGGTATCGGTTCTTCTGTGTTTTCATATATACTTGCTATCCGCACGTTTCCGTCCGAAAGCATCGTTATGACGCCTGAAAACCAAAAATTCGCGTATCCGTGTTTAAGGCCTCTCGATCCAAGCTCTTCGGCAGCAATATGCCACGCGAGATTTCCGCTCTTAGTCTCTCCGGCACGCTTGACGGCAAACAGGGAGACACCCGAAAGCAAGACAAGAAGCGCCAAAAAGCAAATGCCCATACGCATCGCCATGCCTTTCTTTTGCCGTATCAGCTCGATCGCGCTTATAAATGACACAATAACGGATGTTGCCAGCATAGGCGTCAGGCGCCAATCAGCTCCGCCGAGCCGACCGAACGTGACCGCGAACAGGATGAATGCCGAAACCGCGAAATGCGCGAACAAAGTTATTTTGAGCGCTCGCGAGTCTATCTTTTTGTAGAAAAACAGCAAAATAACGGGAATGAGAAGAAGTGCGAGAGAGCCCACGATGCGGATAATGCAGAGAATAGATTCCGCAGATACGAGAGGATCTCCGTTCGCGATCGAAACGCCGTAAAGCGAAAACCAATTCGTAAAAAATCCGAGGAAGTTATTTACCCAAGAGGACATCGCGCTGTAAGATGAATAAGCGTCCGCGTATCCTGCCGTAACTCCGCCGGATATTCGGTCTATAAGTAAATATCCTATACCCGCAGATACAGCGATCAGCAGGGCAACAGCAAACGAACAAATGTTCTTTTTCGATATTACAGGCGTTTCTGTATCAAAGAAGCGTTCAAGTAAGATGCCCGCAAAAACGGGAAGGGAAAAGCAAACGAGCGTTTGAAGTCCGTCCGTCGCGGCGAGCACGGAGAACAGCGCGAGAGCACCTATTCTCAAGGCTTGAGCGGCGTGTTTCGTATCCTTTTTTAAGCTCATTACCGTGACAAGGTATATTATAGCGGCGAGCGAGATGATCCCGAGAGTGACGTAAAGCGACACGACGGAGCGCATACCGACAACTGACAGTATGACAGCCGCGACGGTCACCGCGCCGAAAATAAGCGCGCAAAGGAGCTTCTTTTTTCCGTCTTTTGAGGAAACATCGAGCGTTTCCCTCGGCTCGTATCTCAATATTCTTGAAACAAGTCCTATACCTATACAGAAAAACAGTATTCCGAGATTGTAGTAGAACACGTGCTCCCACATGATCTCACGCAGCTTTGCCGACGATGACATAATGAGAAAGGTTACAGAAACGAGAGATGCCGAGGCGTAACGGTCAAGACCTATACCCGTTGCCATATAGTACATCGCCGCGGCTAACAGCAACGCGAAAACGGAAAGTCCCGCGATCTGCGCCTTGAGCCCGAAGCCAAAGAGCGCGATAAACGGATAAAACAGGAGATTTCCGCCGAAGGGAAGTATAGCGGCGTAATTAAAATCGTCGCTTATAAGCTTTCCCGACTCAAAGCTTGCCTGCGCCCAGAAAAGGGAGTCCGCGGAATCACTCGTCATAAAGTATTTTGACACGCCTATTATATAATAAAGTACGGTTCCGACACCGACCGCCAATATAAGCAAGGGCAAAACGGCATTAATTACGGAGATGCCTTTTTTTGACAGTTCGTTTTTTGGTCTATTTGTCTTTTCCGTCATCGGATCTTACCTCGTGATATTCTTTTTCCGTGTTGACCTCCCAAACGGCGGTCTTATCCGTCACTCCGTTTTTGACGCAACGAACAGCCTCGATAGCCGAGAGCATAGAATGATCCATATTATTGTACTTATGCTGACCGTTACGTCCGATGCACCAGAGATTTTCGATACTCGAAAGGTAGCTTTTGAGCGTGTCGAAGCGGTCGTAGGTGTCAAAATAGGCGGGATAAGCCTTTTTGACCTTGATCCTTACGGCGTCAAGCACGTCGGATACGTCGATAACGCCGATAGACGCAAGCTCACGCTTGGCGAAATCAATGAAATCCTCGTCGCTCATATTCCAATATTCATCGCCCTCGTCGCAGAAGTACTCAAGACCGATAAATACAGTGTTTTCAAGGTCTTTTACCATATACGGCGACCAGTTGTTGAATATCTGGAGCCGTCCGAGCTTGACCTCGCGCTCTTGAACGTATATCCAGCAATCGGGAACGATATTTCCGACTGTTTTCATATTCGTTTTATTTTCAAGCTTCAACTTGTTGACAAGTAAACCAACTGTCATAAAATCACGGTAGGGAAGCCCCTCCGCGATCTCCTTTGACTCCTCGGGAACGTCGTTCATACCCGCTACAAGGTCCTTGACGGGCATCGTTGAGAAGAAAACGTCGGCAGCGTATTCCACGTCCACTCCGTCCTTTTTCGCGACGACCTTTTTGACGGTGTTTCCGTCCTTGACGATCTTCTCGACCTTAGCGCCCTTTATGAGCGTACCGCCCATTCGTTCGACCTCAGCCGCCATCAGCTCATAAAGCTGACCCGGGCCTTTTTTGGGGTAGGAATACTGCTCAATGAGCGAGGTCTCCACTTTTCCGCTTTTCTTTTTAAAGGGCTTTAGCAAAACGCTTGTCAGCGCCTTCATAAGAGAAAGTCCCTTGACACGCTGCGCGCCCCAATCCGCGGAGATATCCTTCGGGTCCCGGCCCCAGAGCTTTGCGGTATAATCCTCGAAAAACATCTCATAAAGTGGCTTTCCGAAGCGGTTTATATAAAAATTTCTCAGAGAATCCTCTTTTTTCTTGAATACAGACGCTTTTATATATCCAAAGCCCGCCTTAACGGTGCGGCAAAATCCCATATTTTTGAAAGTCGCGAATTTGAGCGAGATGGGATAATCAAAGAACTTTTTTAGATAGAAGATACGCGACACGCGACGGCGCACGAGCATAACTCTGTCCTCGGTCTCGGGGTCGGGCCCGCCTTCGTTAAGCGGTTTTTCCTCTCCGAGAAGGAGGTCGTCCTTAGACTGCGCGCCCTGTCGGGGCATAAGCTCGTCCCAAAGGTCGTTTACCTCTTTGTTTTTTGTGAAGAATCGGTGGCCGCCGACGTCCATACGGTTGCCGTTATGCTCGACCGTACGGGATATACCTCCGACAAAGTCCTCCTCCTCAAGAATTACGGGCTTTATGTCGGTTTCTTTAAGCAGGCAGTAGGCGGCGGTAAGACCCGCGGGGCCCGCGCCGATGATGACCGCGGTTTTTTGTTTGTTTTCCATGAAAAAATACGAGTCCTTTCGGTTTAAATAATTTCGTTCAAATATCTTATGAGTATAACGGCAAGGCAGGAGAGGGAGGATATTGCGGAGAGGCACAGTTTAAGTTTTTTTCTTTCTTCTTTTGGCGTTAAAAAATACCAAGCGATGCCTAGTATGCCGCACGCCATTCCCATAAAAGCCACTGTATAGAAGGGTTTTTCAAGCCGAAGCTGCCATCGGTACGGGAAAAAGCGTTCAAGGATCAGCAAGAATGCCGCGGAAAGCGCGGTATAAGTAAATCCGCACGCGATAGATTTTGAGGTGTTTTTGGAATATTCGCGGCTGTCGGCGAACCATTGACCGACAGAGATCAGACCGCCCGCAAAATGCGCGAGTCCGAGAAGAATAAACAACATGGGCCTTTTCGGAACAAGCTCGCTATCGTAATAAAAAAACGAGAGCCAAAAGGGAACATAGGACAGAGGAGCAGCGAGAGAGGGGATACGTCTAGAAAGAGCGGAGAGCATAGCCGAGACAAAAAAGGCGCAGGCTATTATAATATAGGCGCGAGTTGTTTCGACCTGATAGAATTTAAGAATTTCCTCGGTCGGCTCGAAGGCTTTTTTATC
>JAZRUP010000041.1:0-3934 GCA_045652645.1 Eubacteriales bacterium
TCTCCTAATAAATAATGCAGAATATCAATTAAAAATTGAAAATGAAAAGTTGAAAATTAATAGCTTTAACCAAAGCAAAATTTCCATACCGTCGCGCAGTCGGAATCTGCGAAGCTTGATTTCGACCCGCGACCGCGGGAGCGAGTAGTCCGAGTGCCGCAACCGTTCTTCAATTTTAGCAAAACTAACAGCTCGGACGCGGATTTATACCGTGTTTCCCTTACGGTACGGGTATGCCCGTGCCGTAAAGTGCGATAAAGAATCTAAAAAGATCTCTTTTTCAAAAGTTTTTGAAGATTCTTAAGGAACTTTTCTCTAAAAAGTTCCTTAAGCAGAGCGCGAGACAGAGTCTCGCAAAAAATAACAACCGAAAAATAATAATTAGGAGATATAAAAAATGGAAAATCACGAACTGCCAAAGACATACGCTCCCAAAGAATTTGAGGACCGTATATACAAAAATTGGTGTGAGAAGAAGTATTTCACGCCCACGGTGGACAAGACTAAGCCTGCTTACTCCATCGTAATTCCCCCTCCGAACATCACGGGACAGCTTCATATGGGACACGCTCTTGACAACACGCTTCAGGACGTTCTTATCCGTTACAAGCGCATGAGCGGATTTTCAACACTCTGGCTTCCCGGCACAGACCACGCGTCCATCGCTACCGAGGCGAAGATCGTTGAAGCCATGAGAAAAGAAGGCCTCACGAAAGAGGATCTCGGACGTGACGGCTTCCTTGAGCGCGCTTGGGACTGGAAGGCGCAGTACGGCGGACGTATTATCGAGCAGCTTAAGAAGCTCGGCTCGTCCTGCGATTGGTCGAGAGAGAGATTCACCCTTGACGAGGGCTGCAGCCGCGCGGTACGCGAGGTGTTCACGCGCCTTTACGAAAAGGGACTCATTTACAGAGGCGAGCGTATCATAAACTGGTGTCCTCACTGTAAGACGTCCATCTCAAACGCTGAGGTCGATTACGCGGAGCAGGACAGCCATTTTTGGCACATCCGCTATCCTCTCGTCGGCGGAGGCGGTTACGTTGAGGTCGCTACTACCCGTCCCGAAACTATGCTCGGCGATACCGCCGTTGCCGTCAACCCGGAGGACGAAAGATATAAGCATCTTATCGGCAAATACTGCGTTCTGCCCCTCGTTGGCAGACGTATTCCGATCGTTGCTGATGAGCACGCGCAGCTTGATAAGGGTACGGGCTGCGTAAAGATCACTCCCGCGCACGACCCCAACGACTTTGAGGTCGGCCGCCGTCAGAAGCTTCCGATGGAGGTCGTTCTCACCGAGGACGCAAAGATCACCGACAACTATCCGAAGTACGCGGGTATGGACAGATATGAGGCGAGAAAAGCTATCGTTGAGGATCTCAAGGCAGGCGGATATCTTTGCGAGATCGAGGACCTCAAGCACGAGGTCGGAACCTGCTACCGCTGCGGAACGACTATTGAGCCTATGATAAGCCTTCAGTGGTTCGTCAAGATGGAGCCACTCGCAAAGCCCGCTATCGAGGCTGTGCGTGACGGACGCATCAAATTCGTTCCCGAGCGCTTTGACAAGAACTATTTCCACTGGATGGAAAACACCCAGGATTGGTGCATCTCCCGTCAGCTTTGGTGGGGTCACAGGATACCCGCGTTCTATTGCGATGACTGCGGCGAGACCGTGGTTACGAAGGACGGGGATCCCGTTTGCCCGAAGTGCGGCGGACATATGACTCAGGATCCCGATACGCTCGATACGTGGTTCTCGTCAGCTCTCTGGCCCTTCTCCACTATGGGATGGCCGGATGAGACGGAGGATCTCAAATACTTCTACCCCACAAATACGCTCGTAACGGGCTACGATATAATCACGTTCTGGGTATCGCGTATGATATTCTCGGCGCTTGAATATACCGATAATATTCCGTTTGACACAGTTCTCATTCACGGTCTTGTCCGCGACGCGCAGGGACGCAAGATGTCGAAATCCCTCGGAAACGGAATCGACCCGCTCGAGATCATCGATAAATACGGCGCCGACGCGCTCCGCTTCGCTCTCGCTACGGGTAACAGCCCCGGAAACGATATGCGTTTCTCCGACGAGAAGATCGAGGCGGCGAGAAACTTTGCCAACAAGCTCTGGAACGCATCGCGTTTCGTACGTATGAACCTCACCGTTGAGGATACCGCCCTTCCCGCGAAGGATAAGCTCGCGGCTGAGGATAAATGGATACTTGACCGCTTCAATAAGCTCGTCGTATCCGTCAGGAACTCGCTTGATCACTATGAGATCGGCGTTGCGCTCGCGTCTATTTACGAATTCACGTGGGACGTTTTCTGCGACTGGTTCGTTGAGCTCGCCAAGGCAAGACTTAACGCAAAGGGTACGGAGGAGAACGAAACGGCGCAGAGAGTCATTCTCTACGTTCTTACGGGGATACTTAAGCTCCTGCACCCGTTCATGCCCTTCATCACGGAAGAAATCTATCAGTCGTTGCCCCACGATAAAGAGAGCATCATGATCGACGAATATCCCGTTGCGTCGGCTGATTTTGAGTACGAGGAAGCCGCCGCCGATTTCGAGAGAGTTATGGACGCTATCAAGGCGATCCGCGCGCGCCGCGCCGATATGAACGTCGTTCCCTCAAGAAAATCAAAGGTATATATCGCGACTAAGTATCAGGATAGCTTTTCCGATACGACAAAGGTATTCTTCGAGCGCTTGGCATCAGCGTCAGAGGTCTGCGTTGCCGAGAGCTTTGACACGGCAACCGTAAGCGCAGACAACGCTGTTCAGATAGTAACCAATGCCGCTGTTATCTTCCTGCCGCTGTCCGACATTATCGACACGGAAAAAGAGAGAGCGCGTCTTACGAACGAAAAGGCGAAGCTCGAGTCCGAAGCCGAGAGGATCGAAAAGAAGCTTTCGAATGAGGGCTTCGTAGCAAAAGCTCCCGCTGCCGTCGTTGAGGGCGAGCGAGTAAAGCTTGCAAAGATAAAAGAAAACCTCGCGGGCGTCCTTGAAGCTCTCGCGAAGCTTAAATAAGTTTATCTGAAGAACCTGAATCGAAGGCGTTGGGTTCCTAAGGACAGTTTTACAATAAATCAACAGAAAAACAAACGGTTACAGCCAGAGGCTCCCTTGTGTAAAGGGAGCTGTCAGCGAAGCTGACTGAGGGATTGTTTTGGTGCAAATTTTAACTTTTACAATCCCTCCGTCACGGCAGGCCGTGCCACCTCCCTTTACACAAGGGAGGCTTCTTGTTTGCCTGCAAGTGCGCACTTACTCACCACTTATTGTGGTGGTGCAATTTCATAAAGTATAAGCCTCCGACAAGTTTTATCTGTCGGAGGCTGACTTTATCTTACCCACTTATTGAGCATTTCAAGGTATTTCTTATTCTCTCTAAGCTTTGCAAACTGAGGATGAGGCGAGTTCAAAAGGCGATTCAATTGCCATGTAACCATATCATCAGATTTATATGTGGCTTGGATTTGCTCTTTGAGAACATCATCGGTTTCGGCAAGCTTCATTATTTTTTCCATTGAAGCAAATTGTTTTTCTCTAATGCGGATCACATCATCGATAGGAGCGTTATCTGCCGTAAGCATACCCGCCAAAATTGCATATATAGATTCTTCTCCAATACAGAAAAATTCAAGATCTTTCTTTTGGCTCATTTCTGCAAATGTTTTTGCCATAGGTTCAAGACGTTCAATCTTTTCTGTAACAGAAAGCGCGGGATCAAAGCGAATAATCCGTGCGAGTTTGATAGACATCACATCCATTAAACCATAACAATTCTTTTTGTTCCAATAGCGGTATTCTGTGGTATCCTTGCCAAAAAGCTGTTCCTTCATAATTGGCGCGTGCCATGCGGGAAGTTTTGACAGAATTTCAAGAGCTGCTTCGGTATCGCCTGCGGCATGAAGAAGCTTT